>DUSF01000057.1 GCA_012842745.1 Bacillus sp. (in: firmicutes)
GCATCAATCGTATAGCGTGCCTTAAAGAAAGAAAACTCTTTCTTAATCGTTAAAACCTCTCGACCATTCACTTCAACAAAAAACTTTGGTAAAAAGCTGAACACCTTTTTCGTAATGAGTGCAACTTTATCTCTTGCTGTATTCATAATGGAGAAAGTCTTTGGAATTTGCATAAAACTGCCCTCCACGTAATAAACATCCTGCTCCTGCTGATCCTTTACCGTGAATTTGCCACTTAGACTGAATACCTTCTGTTTTATATAAAGTTGCTTCATACAATGCCTCCTTTGATGCTTCCCATTATAAGATTAAAAAAATTAAAGAGGCAGTAGTTTTACTGTTTTGATGCCCTCTAATTGCTCAACCATGTCATTCCATGCCTGAGGCTTGTTCGGGAGAACCGAGTAATAGCGGCGCAAAAACTTGACAATCAAATCTGTCTCTAATTCGTTTATATAATCATTCGAAGGGAGAAAACAGAGATCAAGTCCCGTTACTGCTTCACCATCATTATTCCAAGAAGGATGGACATATGGAAAATCAAGACGCTTATATCCAAGATGTGACAATACCTCGCGGCGAACATAAGGATCCATTGGCTTTACACCGCCAAATTCATAATGGTCTACCCGATATGGATCATAAATTTCAGCAAACATCCCATAAATCTTCTTTCCATTGGCTTCAGCTAAGACGTTCAAATCCTCAGATCTATTCTGAGCCAAAAAACGACCAATTCCAAGGCCTGCTTGACCCATGATCGTAAAATCTGTCATAGCAACGTTAAAATCTTCATAATAGCGGTATTCTGTCGCCCCCACAACACGCCCTTCATAAACCGCAACGAATACGCGAATACCAGGATCCACCAGAGGTTCCCTCCAAAGGTCAAATTCCAAGACCTCTTCTGGAGGAAATACATCTTTCATTAGTTGATGCATATTTTTAAACAGTGGATCTTCAATACTTGTAATTCTATGGTATTCCATTCAGAGCAACCCCTTATTTTTAGCTTTTTCCTGTGTAAAAAGGATTTTTCCATTTCATCAATGTCCCATAAGGCACGATTCTTCATCTCTTTTTATAACTTTGGGTTAATCCCAAACCTGTCCCTTTTTCACTGCACTTAATTTTCGGATATGCACACTATTCAAAGAGTAAAAGTTGCTCTCTTTCTCCTAAACGCATTAGACTTTCTGGTGCATGGTCACGCAAATAGGCCGTTTGCAATATTTTTTCTTTGGTTAATACTTGCTTTGATTGCCCTTCTAAAAACTTCAAGCGACAGCTATAAACAATCGGAAAATAATCACTTAAAAATTTTCCTTCTGCGTGAGCTGTTAAGGTAATGAGTTGGAATCCGAGTTGTTCCGCAATGAAAAAGACTGGACTCAATACGTGATCACTGGATGCTTTACCGAATGGATTATCTAAAATGACTGTACGATTGCGTTTCATATGGGTTGAGAGTTTTTGACTTTTTTCGGCGATGAAATTTAGTAGCCCTAAAAATAAGGCCATGTTTTTACTCCATTTTTCCCCTCCAGACCAGCGATTCGATTCTTCCCATGAAAAGAAAGTATTCGATATATGGGTGGCACTTTCAACTTTGCGGCATTTCACCTTAATGGACTGATTTCCAAGTACTACCCGTAAAATAGGTACGGTTTTGAATGAGTTTTGTAAGAACTTTTGTACTTTGACACTATCTTCATTCCCTACTTCATCTAAATAACGGGTTGATTCTAGTTGGCTTAATATCCAATCAATGTAATCTTGTATGCGTTCTTTTGCGATATCATCATCCCAATCAGGAACGTCTATTTTGTATATATATTTTGGTTCGTTCCCTACTTTCACTCTTGTCTTTTTCTGTATTTCATGCAGGTCATCACGTAGTTTTCGGATGTGCATGTGAATATAGGTGATAAACTGTTGCAATTCTTTGTCATGATCTCGCATCGTATTTTCAGCTAATTGAATGACATTTTCAATTCTTTCACTCATAAGTTGGTCATGTTCAAGTATTTCAACAAATGATTTTTTAATTTTTACGCCATCAATAGTTGTTTTTCGAAGCGTTGGATCTTTTACATTCTTTTCTGCAAAAGATATGAATTGTTCCTTCGCTTCGGCTAATCCTTCTTGAGCCTTTTCGTATTGTTGCTGTGTTTGTCCTAGACGATTTATTACTTGGTTTGTGAGTGTTTGTTTTTTATAGAAATAATCATTACGTTGTTCTTCTGTCAACGGTTGTGCGACAAGCGTTGGATCCATTAATCGATGGACCATCACATGCTGGTCAAAGATTTTCTCTACACTTTTACATTGTTCCTGCTGATCATTAATTTGATGCTGACGTTCCTTGATAAACCGGGCCTCTTTTTGGAGGTCTTTCTTTTGTTGCTTTAATTGTTCTGCGACAACATCCACATTTCCATCGATTGGCCAGATTTCCGCAAAACGTTCTGCGAAGCGTGTTTGTAATTGGTCCAATGATCGTTGTTCTGTATTTGCCAAAACTTTTACATTATTATGAGTTTTATTCAACTCTTTTTGTTCATTCATCATTATTATATATTGCTTGCGTAAAACCGAGATCTGTTGCGAGCCATCAATTGGATAGGGGGATGTTGGATCTAAATTGGGCCAATCCTCCAGTTGATTGTTCATAGCATTTTCAGCTGCTTCAATTTTTTCTAGGCAGTTTTTACGGCGTTCCAAGAGTTCTCCACGCGATGTTTGGATTTTTTTGATTTTGTCTTCGATAGACTCATACTGGCGTTTTAACACTTCCAGATTTTCTTCATGTTCCGTTGGCTCAGCTGTTTTCGTGTTCTTATAAAGGAAATCCTCTTCAATTTTAAATTTTTTCTCATGCCGCAAAGCTGATATCCTATTTTTCAATACGTCTATTTGATCGACTATAGTATGAAGATTTGCTATTAAGGTGTCACGGATCTTTTCTAATTCTAGTATCTTTTCTTCGCAACGCTTGACTTCATTTTCGTAGATTGGTACATTCTTCGAAAGTTGAATAAACTGGTTTGCTTGTGGAATAAGGTAGTTTATTAAGGTCTGTAAAATTTCACGATTTTTTGACAGCGTTGACTGTTTTGCTTCATATTCTTGCTTAAGCTTTTGAAGTTCACCATCTATCTTTTTTAATTCATAATCATTGTTCTCAATTTTTTGATTGAGGGTAAATACTTGTTCTTCCGTTTCCTTGTACTGAGAAAATGGGTATTTTTCCAAAAAGTCTTTCAGCGATTGGTTCACTTGCTGCCACGCTCGTAAAGTGGCTTCTGTCTTTTTGCGTTCATTTTCTCGTTGAGTAGCTGTTTCTTGCATTTCTTGTTTGAATTGAAGAAACGTTTGCTGTTTTTGGTAGTCGATCCAATTCGAAGGTTCAATTACTGCAGTTTGTGGTACGTAATCTGTACCTACTTGCCGCGCTTCGTCCAGCGATAAAATATAGATTGGAAATGATAATTCATGTTGGACGGATTTTAACTTATCGAACAACGCTGCCTTTTCCTTAGCAGTTGTTATCAGTGTAAGCGCCCAAAATGGATACGTATTACCTTTCATTTCATCTTCATGTTGTTGGATAAATTCAATACCTGTCGTAATGTAATAGTTTTGCGCCCAATCTTTTATTTTCTGTTCGATAAATGGATCTGCGAAGAATATTTCTTGATGTTCATAATCATCAATAAAACGCTTTGCACGTCTTTCTTGGATTAGTTTTACTTCTTTTTCCCGTTCAAGTTTTTCTATTTGGCTTGTTATTTGTTCTGTAAAAGATTGTTCACGTTCGTAAATGGACTGAATATGACTCCAATTGCTGCGTAATGTCGCCATTTGAGCTAACAAAGCTTTTTCTTGATTCGAAATATGTTCTAGTTGCTGCTCTAATTTTACTTTTGATTGTTTGTCGACTGATACAATTTCTTGTAGCTCTTTTTGTTGTTGTTCCAATCCACCTTGGAAATCCTTAACTTTTTTAAGACGCTGACTTAGCTCGACATTGTCATGATCGAGTTTTTCAGATTCTAAAATCCAATTCTCCAATAATAGCTCAATCGATTCTTCATCTCTTGCAACTAGTTTTGACTTAATGTCCTTCATTTGTTTTTGTGTATTTTCCAAATTTGTGCTTGCTATAGTTTTTTGTTGTTCTTGTGCTGAAATATTTGATTGAAGTTCCGAATGTTGTTTGTCTATACTCTTTTGCTTTTGAGTTAACAATTGTTGGTCTAAAACTAAATTCTCAATTTGTTCTTCTAGCCGTTGTTTTTGTACTAAAAACGCATAGCGAATTTTTCCGCTTACTTGCTTCAATTCGGATTGTAAATCTGCTATTTCTTGTTTTTCTTCAAGTTGAGCAAGTTGTTGGTCTACTAAGGCTAATTGGTCTTGTTCAAGTTGGGATGCTTCTCGATGCTGTGCATATTGGAGAGAATAAAAGAGCTGACGATTTTTCTCCACTTTTTCTTGAAGTTCCGTTACTTGCGTACGTAATTGCTGTTCTTTGTTCGCGAACTCTTGCCATTTGTATTGTTGTTTAGTAATTTCAAGGGATGCACTTTTTCTTTCCCATTCTTCCTGCTCATCATGATGACGCTGTTGTTGTTGTTCTAGGGAATGGAGGTTTTCAGCAATTTGCTGCATTTCTTCTGCCAATAGAGTCATGTAACTTTTGGCCTGTTGACGGGCTTCGTTATAGGATTGTTCTTTTTCATCCACTTTACGAAAAAAATCTACATAGATTTTCAACTCACGATTTAGTTGTTTTGATTGTTCAATAGTTTCTTTTAAATCTTTATATTTCTTAAACTCTGTGCGTCTATTTTCAAAAGTTTCGGCAAACCCATGCTCTTTAAAACCTTCCATTGCATTTTCAATAGAGGGAATTAATAGACGATCGACTAATTCATTTGTCTTTTTACAGTTATCAAAGAATTTTTCGACATCGCCTTCGCCGCCGTTAATTTTTATAATACTTTCCCATTCTGAATGTATAATTTGGAAGTGTTCTTCGATATAGGTTGTAAAGCTTTTAATCGACTTTGAGAAAGTCTTTGCATTTAATCCATGGCTTTTTTCCATATAGGCGTAATAATCTGCCATTTCCCCACGTTCACTTGGGCGAACGCCATCTGCTGTTTTTTGAACAAATGGAATTTCTGTAATGCCATGTGAATCATTTTCCCCATACTCATACACATAACGTAAAGAATCAATACCATTTTGCTTTTTACATAATGTAACTGCCGTTACAACATAACGCCTTGGACTTTCATTTACAATCCACTCTATGGCAATATGAGCTGGGCTTTCTTCTAAGTACAATGTATCTTTAATGTCACGGTCCGCTAGTGTTGCGTGGGGAATTACTGCTTGTATAACCGTTTGAATAAAAACCGTCTTTCCACCACCATTTTCAAGAACGAGGGCGCCATTTAAACCGTCGAATAGGAAAAGTTCATCGTGATAACGTTTTTGTCCATTTTCATACACAACATTAGTTAAGCGAATCTTACTTATAGCCGGCATCGTACTCCTCCTGTTCTTCAAATCCATATAAAAATTCTAAAATTCCTCGGTTGAATTCTCGCTCCATAAAATATCTGCCTACAATAACTTTTGTCTTTTCCGTTAAAGTGACTTCATTTTGCCCAATTAAATTTACTAAGTCATAGTCTTCTAGAAAGCGTCTAACAGTATCTATAAAACTTAGACGACTCATTGTTCGTCCAGTTTGTCTTGTCGCAGATTCCTTTAACTCATCTAGGGTTTCCCATTTTTCAATAATGGCAGTCCATCTGTATGAAAATTCTTTTTCAAGTTTTTCTAACTGTTCCTCGTCGTGTGCCTTTAAACTTTCTATACGCTCATTAACTTGCTGAACCCAAACTTCATAGGTAATAAAATCAAGTGTTGGTTCATTTGATTGATAGCTATTATAGAAACTTCCAATTAAAACAATTGAGCATAAGTACATTAAATAAATATCGCTATTAGATGATTTTGAACCTAAGAAGTGGCGCTTAATATATTCGTTACTTATATGATAAGGGGATAATTTTGTTCTTGGAATTAAATGCACCTCTTGTCCAACCGTAATGCAATCTGCATCAAACTTCTCCGCAAACTGATTAGTAAGTGTGTAAACATTTTCATTCACTTTATACGTATTAGCTTTGTCACCCGTGATTACACCTTTTAAGGAAAGCTCACGGTATAGTTCAAATGCTTGTTCAACGTCTTGATTGTCATATCTCAATGGGTTCACCTTCCTCTACTAAATAAAATTTCATATTTTGAATTTCAAATCGGTCACTACCTGAAATTTGGTCCGATAATTCTTTACATATTAAAGTCCGACCTTGTAAAAGCTCTATTACTTCCGCAAGGAGATGGAGTGATTCTTCCGCTTGTGCCTCATTTTGTGATGTGATAGGGCTTTTTTGATGAGATAAAATAAAAAAGTCGTAAAATTGCCGCTGCTGTAATCGACCATCATTTTGGTATTGGAGTTGTTCAATCCACTCCTTTAAGGTCCATTCATTTTTGTTTTTAAATGCAAACATCATGTCTTGGAAAATTTCTTTATAATAGCTTCGAATAATTTTTGCATAGTGTTCTTGTTCTTCATCATTCGATACTTTTTCAAAGTTTTTACTTGTATGTCCTTCCTCCACTTCACTCCAAGATTGAGGAGAAAAAACAGAAAGTAGGGACCACGTTTTTAATTGACCTAATGGTAAAAAAGGTGCCAGAATACCTTTCAACGAATCCAGGGGATAAGGCGTACTCACAATTTTGGATGTAATTTCATTGTCGAAATTGAAGGAGCTTACTCCGATATAGTATAGTGCTTCTTCTGCAGACTGTAATACTTGTGCCTTTAATTGCAGACTTTGGTTCAATAATTGCTGGTGTTGGTGATGTACACGATGCAATTCTTTTTCAACTTTCAAAAGCATTTCATAGGCGCGAGCCTCTTGATTTTCATCGGATAAGTTATAGTAATTTTGTTTTGTTTCAGCTACAAATTGATGGAGTTCCTCGAATTCCTCATTCTCACGATTCAACCGAAAATTCCGATCTTCAATGACCTTCATAAATTTATTCTGTGTTTCAATTGATACAACATTACGCTTAATTTCTTGCTCGATTTTATTCATTCGTTCATGAATCGTTTCAACATCCATACGCATTTCGTTAATTTGACGTAGTGCCCCAGTGAATTCACCCTTTTCTAGCAATTTCCGTAACATTAACTGGTGGATAGATAATTGAAACTCTTGAAAATACTCTTTTGTCGCAAAAACTAATTCAAGTCCATCATCATCAAGGGCATAATATTGACGATTCGTTTGAATATCAAATTCACTCGTTTTTATATAATGAAAATTAATTGAATCCTCTGTTTGTAATTCAAAATTATAAAATGAATAGGATTTCCGTTGTCCCGCACTCGGCCTAAATACCGCAATAATTATTTTCACGATTTCTTCAAACTTCGAGTCTGTTAGGTTATATGTATCTTTACTTACTTTCTTTAAAAATTGTGCAATCTCAATGACCCCTACCCGTTTTTCACGTATTAGCTTCATTTCAAAAAAATAGAGTAAAACAAATAATCCAAAACTACGCAAATCTACTCGCTTTTCATTTACATCTTTAAACGCTTTACGTTCTAGTTCAATGAGTGGTTCGAATAATAAAACGCGTTTCAATCTTTCGCGGCTATCCTTTAGGATGGTTTCATTGAGCTCTGTATCCAATTTGCTTCACTCCAAACTTGTTTTAACTCATTTGATGAAATGACTTCCTGCGGCCAATACTGTTGATTACCTAATGCGACAATCATTTTTTCTTGATGGGCCTGTCCAAAGAAGGAAAGAAATGATTGTGTTGCTTCTTCAGAAGGCGTTTGATTTGTTTTAAGAGTTGTGGGTGTTTTATCAATGCAAGCGAGATAAAAAGGAATTGCCAATTTTACCTCAAATTTATTCGTTAATTGGTTCCAAATTTTGATTCCTTCCCAGTCAACATCCCCAAAGTAATAAAACGTATGTGTCACATAATCCAATGGTAATTGTTTATGGAAGTATTCAATGCTTTTTGTAATTTTATAGCCTTGCCCATAAATGAGCGTGGTAAATTGTGTATTTTTAATTGCCAGTGACAAACCGTCAAATGCTGTTTTATTTTCAACAATGAGATGAAGATGGTGTGAATTGTTTATTTTATTCGGGTTAATGATAAAGGCAAGCGGGTCACAAACGGGAATAATCTTAAGAGCATCCCAGATTTTCAGTCGCTCCAACACTTTTTGACCGCCTTTTTCTTGGATCCATTTTTCATCACCAACCAATGCTAGACTTCGCTCAGGTGCTGGTACTTCTGAATGAGGTAATCCGTAGTTTTCAATATATGTATTGATTTTTTCAATAAACGGGTAATCATGTTCCCATTCTTCTGGTGGTAGGTGAAAATATTCATCCAGTTCGAGGATTGCATGTAGCTTAAATCGTTTTGTTTCAATATCTTGATGAACATTCTTTTTTAATAAAGCTTTATTAATGCGATACTTATATGCTAAAGAAGGAATTTTGCTATTTCTGCCTGCATTTTTTACAGCTACTAATACTCCTTCCGTTTCTAGTTCCAAAATTTCATGACTAAACTGCGCATAGGTTTGATGGGGTGCAGCAAACTGCTCAAGTATATCTAATGTAATATAGCTATTTTTGATGCTTACTATTTTTTCTCGCATTCGGTTACGCTCCTTTCTTGAAGTTTATATTTTTTACGTTTATCCGCATTTACCTATTAACTTTCACAAGTAATTTTCAAATATCTTTTAAACTGTATATTAGAATCCAACCTAATCCATGAGATTACTGCTATTCTCCTCTCCCTCTAAAACTTACATCATATTAGATAATAATCTGTTAGGCAAATTCACATATATATTCCAATTATATACTATTAATACAACTAGGTGAGGAAGAACACACCTATCGTCGGCAAATTAGTTTGCTCACTTTGAGTTAAAGATGGTATTAGGCGCCGACCGTTTAAATATATTTTTTAATACATCAATGTTATAAATGTTAATATCATTAGTTTTGCATTAAATTAATTTCAATTTGTCAATACATTTTTTATAAAACAATTAATGTACTTAATGGTGTATCTGTAATATTTAGGTGTGTAAAGATATAAAAAACTCCTTATAATTAGGTTTGGCAGTCCTGTCCAAATCCCTAATTAAAAGGAGCATCGCATGGACAAGGATAACACAAAAACCACAATAAATGAACTACTAAAAGTAATAGATGAAAAGAAATTTGCGAAATTAGTCAATATCATTGATATTGATAAATACGTAAAAAAGTTAACAGTTGTTTTGATCTCACTGCTAAGGAAATTGCGGATCTCTATCGGTATCGCTGGAAGATTGAAACCTTCTTTAAATAGATGAAGCAGCACCTGAAAATCAAATCTTTTTACGGAAAAAGCGAAAATGCTGTCTACAATCAAATTTGGATTGCCCTAATAACTTACTGTTTACAAGTATTATTGCAATTAAAATTTAACCATGAAGGTCCTCTTCTTGAGCTAAAAAGAACATTGGTTAAGAAATTATTCAAAGGATTAGACAACTTTATCCAATCACTCTTCAGAAAACCGTCTCGGACGTCCGAAGGACGTAAAAAGTATAACTGGGAAGAAGACTTCCGAGCCATTGAGCGACAATTTAATGAAGGTGAGGTGGATAACTGTTACTACGAAACTTCATATGATCCAATGTTTCTAACTGGATGGAAGAGTAATGAAAGTAAATAATTTACATTGTGGATAAGGACTGCATTTGGGTCGTTATGTCCTTTTTTAATTCCACAGGAAAAAAATATAGACTGAATATTATGTTTTTTGTATTTATATCTAATAGTTACACTTTGACAACTCGCAAAATTATTTATGCAATGCTAATGATTCAGGATTCAATTGATCTACAACAATACTGTTAATCGCATTAATGTATGCTAATGCGCTTGCCTTCAAAATATCCGTGTCAGCAGCTTTAGCAATATATTTTGTTCCATTATGTTCAATTACAATTTTCACTTTTCCTATTGCTTCTTTGCCACGGGAAACGGAACTAATATTATATTCAACAAGTTTTACATCAATATTTGTTACGTTTGCAATCGCTGAATATAATGCATCAATCGGCCCTGAACCTACTGCACTCGATTTCATGATTTCATCGCCTTTTACGATTTTTACACTAGCAGAAGGAAATACCGAGTTACTAATTACTTGCAAATCGTCAAGTGCGTAAAATTGACTGCTATAGTTTTGACGATTCGGGTTATTTTTCTCCACTTTTTCGTAGTAATCTTCCACAATGACATATAAATCATGATCATATACTTCTTTCTTGGCGTCTGCTAACTGTAAAAATATTTCAAAAATCCGTTCAAACTCTTCTTCTGTAAAATCATGAAAGGCAAGCTTTTGAAGTGCATTTTTCACTGCGTGGCGGCCCGAACGCGCTGTTAATACTAACTCCATATCCTCTAATCCTACATCTTCTGGATGGACAATTTCATAAGCATCTCGCGATTTTAATAGACCGTCTTGGTGGATACCTGATGAATGAGCAAATGCGTTTTCTCCTGTAATGGCTTTGTTTACTTGTACATCTAGCCCCATGAAACTGGAAACAAGACGCGATGTATTCATAATTTCTTTTGTATTAATATTCGTTGAAACGTTATAAATAGATGAGCGCGTTTTTAATGCCATAACTACCTCTTCTAATGATGCATTGCCTGCCCGTTCGCCAATCCCATTAATCGTACATTCAACTTTATCTGCTCCGTTCTTTATAGCTGCTAACGTATTTGCCGTCGCCAAACCTAAATCATTATGGCAATGTACACTTAAAATGACACGATCATCTAAGTTCTTCATGCGGTCATTTAATTTATAAATCATTGCACCAAATTCTTCTGGCTCTGCATATCCAACCGTATCTGGTACGTTAATCATCGTTGCTCCAGCTTTCATTACAGCCTCAATGGTTTTCCATAAATACTCAAAGTCTGATCGTGAAGCGTCTTCCGTTGAATACTGTACTTGAGGTAGCAACGTTTTCGCATATTTCACTGCGTCCACACCAATTTGTAAAATTTGATCTTTTGATTTACTAAATTTCTTTTCGACATGGATATCAGATGTCCCTAACACCATATGAATCATTGGATTCTCCGCATATTTCACTGCTTGATAAACTGAATCAATATCCGCTTTTACTGCACGCGCTAATGCTGTAATTATAATGTCACTTGTGTTACCAACACGCTCCGCAACTGTTTTCACTGCTTCAAAGTCGCCTTTTGATGACGCAGGAAAACCAGCTTCTATAATATCTACGCCAAGCTTTTTTAGTTGTTGGGCAATTTCCACTTTCTCATATAAATTTAATTTTGCCCCAGGTACTTGCTCACCATCACGCAACGTTGTATCAAATACTAAAATTTTTCTTGTCATCTAAAAAACTCCCCTCTAAATTTAAATATAAAAACTATTTAAAAATAAAAAAACTCGCCCCTATAGAATTATTCTATAGAGACGAGATTTATCTCGCGGTACCACTCTAATTGACATACTATTGCTACTATGCCCACTTTTCAACAGCCACCACTGTCTAGCCCATTAACGGAGGCAACCGACATCCCTTACTTCAAAGTTCAGGGAGTAGCTCACGGACGAGTTCAAAATGCATGTCTATCGGTTCACACCAACCACCGACTCTCTGAAAGTACATTGCAATTTCTATTATTTCCGCTCAAAGCCTACTAATTTATGTTATTTGCTATAATAACTGGAACCAATCAATTTTGTCAAGAGTTTTTTATTTTAATATTTACTGTTTCTAAAATGTTATTACTTTATCTAGAATTCAATCCATATCAAAAAACGAGGCTAGGACAAAAGGCATTTTATTTATAGATATTATCTTATTGCAAAAACCGCCTCTATTTATGATACGGTTCACCGTGGTAATTTAAGAGGCAAAAAGTGAGACGAGAGACCGAAAACTCTCGTCTTTTTGCTATTGTAGGCGGTTTTTCTTTATGAATTCATCAAAGTCACTATCAACATTCTTCACTAACCGATTTTGGTTAAACTTCTCATATTCCTGCATTGCCAATTGCTCAGCAACTTTTGCTGATACCTTCCCTGCATTTTCAAGGATTTCCCGCCCATTGAATTGAAGGAAAGCGTTTAGCTTTTCAATCCAGTCTTTCATATACATTGGTTGATTGCGTTCAGCTTGATCCTCCGCATAATCGAGATACATGGTGACAATACGATTTAATTGCTTCAATTCCTTCTCTGTCAAATAGTTTTTAGCAACCTTGACATCCTGCTTTCGAACTTTATCACCTTTCCAGGATGTTAACCCCATGTTTTCCTTCGTTGCATCCGCTCTCTCAGCAATTAATTCAGACGCAGTATGCCCATGGATGGCAAAATGTAGCTTGTTTTGTACCGTTGCAAAAAACTCTTTTGACACTTCCGCTTTCCCATCATAGTCAACAGCAGTAGCATAAATGTCGGTAATTTTTAGATAAAATCTTCTCTCTGATGCCCGTATATCACGAATACGTTCAAGTAGTTCATCAAAGTAATCTTGTCCAAAATTACGCATTTCTTTCAGGCGGTCATCATCCATTGTAAAACCTTTAACAAGGTACTCATTTAACCGCTCTGTAGCCCACTGACGGAACTGTGTGCCTCGGTGAGAACGAACACGGTAACCAATGGCAATAATCATTTCGAGATTATAAAAGGAAACCTCCCGCTCTACCTCTCTTTTTCCTTCCATTTGAACTATTCGGTTTTTCCGAATAGTTGCCGACTCCTGTAATTCGCCTTCTACATAGATATTTTTTATATGTTCGTTTATTGTATTGACACCTTTTTGATAAAGCTCCGCAATCGCCTTTTGTGTCATCCAAACCGTTCCATTTTCTAATCGTACATCTATTTTCGTGTTTCCTTCTTCTGTTTGATAGATAAGTATGTTTGTCTCGTTTTGCATACACAGTCCTCCTAAATACCAGTATGAGTTGACTTGTCATCATGTTCATTAACTTTCAATTATTATACCATGCCTATCAGTTATAAATGGTGTAGACATAGAAAAGAGACATTTGAACTCCAATGCCTCCATTACAGATTGCTATAATTTTATGTCTTTAATTCCTGTAACCGTAAACTTGTCCATTTTAACGTTATTCGTTGCAAACGTAGGGACAATTTGATTGGTTACTTCAAAAACAATTTCCTTTACCTTACTTTTTCGTAAATTATCGCTTGTTCCTTTTGGCATAAGTCCCTCGTAACGAAACCCACCAAAATCCAATCGGAACAGAACAGGATGATTCATAACAAATGAACCTTTAAAGTTATATTCTTTTCCTTCTATTTGCATGTTAAGGCTATTCTCATGTGAGATGAGTTTTTAAATCCATGCTTTGACCAATATTCTCTACAAGTTGATTAAACTCGTTCCCACAATTAATCATTGAAAGAATTACGATTGCTTTTCCATCTGCAATTGCCATTTCTATCTTCCCCTTGCTCTTGTTGTAGCACCAACTCCACTAAGGTCATTAACTCCACCTTGTAAACCTTTGATATGGCTTTCAACGTAGCCACAGTTGGATTGGCCTTTTGCCCTCTTTCTAATTTGTGGATGTAGCTTGCCATAATTCCTGTTCTACTTTCTACTTCCTGCAAACTCCATTTTTTTCTTGTCGAGTTTGGCGTAAAAAATCGAAATTTTAAGTGCATTTTCCAAAATATTGCCTACACTGCCCCCTGAACAACAAAAGGATTTTCTACACTCTATTATTAATAAGATTACTGTTTATAAAGGTAATTTCCCTAGTAAAAGAAACATCAAAGATATTGAATTATTCTTTGATGTTTCTTCTTCACCAAACTATGTGCTTACTTATGATACGGTTCCCCCCTATTTATCCGAAACACCCGATAAATCTGCTCCACCAACACAAGCCGCATTAATTGATGCGGAAATGTCATTTTCGAAAACGACAACGCAAAATCCGCCCGCTTTTCGACTGCTTTGCTTAAGCCTAATGAACCGCCGATGATAAAAGCAATTTTACTTTTCCCGTATGTTGCTAGTTGGTCGATTTCCTTAGCCAATTCCTCAGATGAAAGCATCTTTCCTTCAATTGCTAAAATTATGACATATGTATCATCGGAAATTTTTGCAAGTATTCGCTCGCCTTCTTTTTCCTTGACTTGCTCCATTTCAATTTCACTTAAATTTTCCGGTGCTTTTTCATCGGGTACTTCCATGATTTCTACTTTTGCATATGGCCCTAATCTTTTTAAATATTCATCAATTCCTTGCTTTAAATATTTCTCTTTTAATTTACCTACACAGAATATTGAGATATTCACATTTATCCCCCTACTATATACAAGTTGTCCACAAAAATTATCCACATATCCACAAATGTATTCCGTATTTTGTGGGGGAATATTAGTTCGACACAATATATACCGCGTTATTTTGACAATATTCACAAGTTGTTGATAAGTTAGCATCTACTATTTTTTCTATTTTAGGGGCCACTTCGTATTCATCGACAATGATGTCTAATGCAAGCTCTACATGATCTTCGCAGCATTTTATCATAATTTTCAACCTCACACTTTTTTATTTTGAGCGCTATTTTTACCGACAAACTATCACCCATTATTTTACACGATTTGATATAATCCACAACTTTTTAAAAATAAAAAAAGGGGCCAACTTATCCACAGTGATAAAAAATTGTGGATGATGGCCCCATCATCTGTTACCTTTACATCGTTTTTTGTTCAACTAGCTTCATTTTTGTGTGCATGCTTTTCCCTTCACGATAAAATGTAATACTCATCTCATCACCAATTTCTTTATCTTTGTAAAGATGTTTCCGTAATTCAAGGACATCGGCAATTGGCTCACCATCTAATTCAACAATAACGTCCAATTCCTTTATACCTGCAATAGCAGCCGGAGAATTTGGCATGACACTTACAATGAAGGCTCCTTTATCAACATTCCTTGGCAGCTTTAATGTTTGTTGCCAGTGATAGCTTGGAATTTCGTTTAGTGATCTTAGACCAGCACCCATAAATGGACGACGTACTTTACCGAACTTTTCCAAGTCATCTATAACTGGAATCGCACTGTCAATCGGAATCGCAAGTCCTATTCCTTCAACAGCTGACTGGGCAATTTTCATCGAGTTAATTCCAATGACTTGTCCGTTAATATTAACAAGCGCTCCACCACTGTTACCAGGGTTAATGGCTGCATCTGTTTGAATGACTTCTGCTTGCCAATCAGGACTTCCATCTCCGTCCAAATCTTGTGGTATCGTTCTTTCAACACCGCTAATAATCCCCTGAGTAACAGAGCCTGAAAATTGCAATCCTAATGGGTTTCCTATCGCTAGTACAGGTTCACCAACTACTAAATGTTCTGACGTACCTATTTCCGCCACCTTTTTTACTTTTGAGCCATCAATTTGGATAACGGCTAAATCCATTAGTTTATCGCTGCCAAGAACCTTTGCAGGAACACGTTCACCACTCGCTAAACTTACCTCAACTTCTTTTGCCCCGGCAATCACATGATTATTCGTAACAATATAGGCTTTTCCATTTTCCTTTTTATAAATGACACCTGAGCCAGTTCCAACTTCACTAGTGTCTGACCAGAAACCTGTTTGTTGAATATTAATAACACCAACGACAGCATCAGAAACTTTATTTACAGCTTCTGTTACAGCTGAGGTGACATTTACATTAACATTTTGGGCCTGACGTAATCCTCCCTGCCGCGCCATCCCTTCAGTTCCTGTAACCTGTTCAGTGTCAGCTCCTTTTGGTGTTACATTATACGGAAGAATATTATACTCCGTTAGTGTAGGAATTGTGAAAATG
Source organism: Bacillus sp. (in: firmicutes) (assembly GCA_012842745.1). Taxonomy (NCBI): domain Bacteria; kingdom Bacillati; phylum Bacillota; class Bacilli; order Caryophanales; family Bacillaceae; genus Bacillus; species Bacillus sp. (in: firmicutes). The sequence goes on from DUSF01000057.1 coordinate 16,066, forward strand.
ACAATTAATGCACCTAAAATTGCACCAACAAATGTTGACAGAAACAAGCCGACACGATTGCCTTTCTGCCTTTTATTATTATAATCTTGATCATAATACCCCATTAATGATTCACCAATCCTTTCACTGATGAATGATATTTCTAGGTTGTCTAATTTTCTTGCTGCTACTCATATATTTAGCATATAAAATTTCGCTTTTCCTTGTCTAGCTACAGCATCCAGCGACTCGTAAACTTCGCTCATCTCCCTACGATAAGTCAACATCGACTCACTTCTTTCGTCGTGTTTCCTTTATCTCAGTCGATGCGCTCCAGTTTATACGTCGCTAGACGGGTGCTTCCGCTTTTCTAGACGACCGCAAGCTTTGTTGGCACTTTCGGATCTGTATCATAAATTTTGAAAGCCTCGCCAACAGCAAAGTCTTTTTCCTTTAATGTTTGCGAGACAGCCATTCTTGCCAAATCTTTAATATTATTATCTTTACTTAAATGAGCTAAATAAATACGCTTTGTTTTATCACCGATGCAATCGGCTAATGCTAAGCCGGCATCCTCATTACATACATGACCAACGTCACTAAGGATGCGGCGCTTTACATTCCAAGGATACGGGCCCATTCTTAACATTTCGACATCATGATTTGCTTCAAAAATAAATACATCAGAATTACGAATCGTTCCTTTAATGCGGTCACTGACATAGCCTAAATCGGTTACTAATGTTACTTTTTTTCCACCACTATGAAAACAATAAAACATCGGCTCAGCAGCATCATGTGATACGCCGAACGACTCGACATCAATATCGGAAAATGTTTGAACAGCCCCCGCATCAAATATGAACTTTTGTTCTGTAGGGATGTTTCCAATAAGCCCTTCCATCGCCTCCCATGTCTTTTTATTTGCATAAATCGGCAGCTCGTATCTTCTTGCCAAAATCCCTAAGCCTTTAATATGGTCGCTATGCTCATGAGTTACTAATAAACCATCTAATTCCTTAGGGTCCAAGTTCACTGATTCCATTAGCTGCTCCATCTGCTTCCCACTAAAGCCTGCATCAACTAAAAGTTTTGCTTTATTTGTTCCAATATAAAAAGCGTTCCCCGTACTGCCGCTTGCTAGTACACTAAAATGCAAACCCATTTTCCCCAACTCCACTTTGTATTAATTGGAATATTTGTCCATCAATTGCATTGACAAAATAGTCCATTTCATTATCTAAAACGACATGCCAGGTTGGGACGAAAATTTGAACATCTTCTGATATCGGAACATTTTTGTAATACCCTAATTCTACTTTTGTTATATGTCCACTAGATGTCAAATAATCTTTATTATACAAAATTTCAATTGCTTTTAGAGGAGGAATAATTTCCTGATTAGAGCCTTCCTCTTCAATTTCCTTTATGTCGACCATCATTTTTTGTTCATAGCTAATAATTTCATTTGCTTTATTAAGCTGCATCGAAATCATCGCATACTCATTAAAAAAAAGCGGTCGTTCTCGATACGTTTGGAAAAATAGCAATTTATTTGCCTTTTTATCCCAGCCCCAATACATATAGGAATTCCCAGAAATCACATTCTCCTTTAAAAACTCAACAAGAAAGGCTTCAATATTCCTATCAGGTAAAGCAATCGGCTTCGTCAGTTTAGATATAATCCAATCATCTGAAATAAAGGATATCGTCTGGTTCTTTAATTTCATTAAATCAGATGAAATGAACTTTTTTCTTTTTGCAGTAATATAGGATTCACGTTCCAATTCCTTTGGAAGATTACCATACGTAATTTCATCTGCTTCTAACTGCTCTTCAATCGTTGACTCTGTCATATACTCAAGTTCAGCAGTCGTTCTTTTTTCGATAATTTGATAAACTAAAAACAAATCAAGGGCTAGAAAAATTAGTATAAAAATCGTCTTCGTTCTACCCCAATCCACACTAATTTCCTCCTTGCCCATTAGACGTAGAAGGAATCACAACATCTTCCCATTTCCCGTCATATTTTATATACCATTTTGGTTGGACAGTTACCACAGCTGTATTTATATTTTTTTCCGCTAGATCATAGCCAATAAAGGCAGCTTCTAATGAACTTAAAGTAAAATGAGGCTTAACCTGCGTTAAATAGCTTAACAATTCTCTACCTGATGGAAGAACGACTGTTTTTTGTTCACTAGCAATGTTAAATCTTAAATTAATTAAGGAACGCACATATTCGTAAATTTCATTATCCCGCCATGACTCATAAATGATCGCTGCTCCATTTTGACTAAAAACAGGATATCCATTTACCATCAGACGAAAGTTAACACTATGATTGTTTTTACTCCAATCCATAAGCGAATAAGAATCTGTCCAACCAGAATGTTCATTAACAAACTCAATTGATTTTAAAATCATCTCTCCAGGCTCCAATTCATAAACTTCCTGATTGGCTGGATTAATAAATCTCATCATCTCTTGATTTTTTGAAATCTCCAATGCCCTTATACCGTCAGTAAACGATTCCTCACCATTATTTAAATTATATTGTTTTACTCCTTTTAGGTCAGTAAACAACGCATTTTTAAAATCAGATGAAGAAATATCTTCTGTTGAAAAAGTTAATTCCCTTAAATCTACTCGTTTCTCTGGTAAATATAAAATTTGCCCATGATTTCCCCTAATTGTAAAATAAGGTGAATTTTGATCATAATTTAGTTCCAATTTTTCTCTAAGATTGTTAATTTCGTTGCTTTCAATTTTTAATTTGACTGCTTGATCCGAAATACTCGATACAAAGTACAGAGCCGGTTCTTTCGAAAGGTTTACAACAATCCGATCAAAATAAGGAAGATCCCATTCTTGTCTGATTGATCCCATAATATAATTCACAATATTAATCGGAAGGTTAACAGGATATATTAATTCAAGACTACTACTTTGTAATAATGCCGACTCTAGTTGCTCCTTCGATGAGAAAGTAATTTGTTCATATTCTAATCCACTTATATTCATAACCATTTGATAAACATCATTCGTAAGCAAATAATCAGTTAACCGATAATGAAGGCCACCATGATGGTAAATAAATTGAATTGGTTTAATGACCTCATTAAATTGCCTCTTTTCACCAATGTTTACTGTATGCAATAAATTTGTCTTATGCCTGAAATCATATTGGGGCTGAAACGTCCATATACCATAAGTCAAAACTAAACTTAAGATAACGAGCAAAAGAAGAACAATTGATTTTGCTTTTTCAAAATTCATTCTCATGAAAGCCCCTCCTCTCTCCCTTTATCAAGAGGAAGCGTAAAAGCGATTGTCGTACCTTTTCCTTCATCACTGTCCGCCCAAATTTCTCCGCCGTGGATTTCAATAATTTCTTTAGCGATAGCCAACCCTAATCCTGTACCACCCATTTTCCGAGACCTTGCTTTATCAACGCGATGAAAACGTTCAAAAACCTTTGGTAAATCTGATTTAGGAATTCCTACCCCTTCATCAGAAACTCTGACAAGGAGCATATTTCCTTTTTGCAATAATTCAAATCTCACTTTACCGCCTTCAGGCGAGTACTTTAACGCATTGGAAATAATATTATCTAATACTTGGGTAATTTTATCTTTATCAATGGTTACATTTCGTTCACGGTGAGAAAAAGCTCTTTCAAAAATAAATTCCTCATCTTTGCTCATTTCAAAGCGATCAATAATTTGTTGGAAAAATCCTGTAAAATTAATGGCTTCTTTTGTAAGTTGGTAATCCCTGCTATCTAACCTTGAAAGCTGCAGAAGGTCGTTAACAAGTCTAATCATTCGCTCTGTTTCCATTTGAGTAACATCTATAAATCTCGGGGCTATTTCTTCATTTTGCCAAGCGCCGTCAGCCAATGCTTCTAAGTAGCTGCGCATCGTTGTTAGCGGCGTGCGAAGTTCATGGGAAACATTTGCAACAAATTCACGTCGCTCTTGTTCAATGGTCTCTTGTTCCGTAACATCCTGTAAAACAGTGATGATCCCCGTAGATACATCATGATCATCCTTAATAGCGGAGAAATTAGCCCGCAAAATGTATTTATTTTTATTTTTACTAAAGTCCAATAAAACAGAATCCTTACTTTCATTTAAATTATCCAGTATTGCTGAGGCCTCTATATTTAGGAGTGTTGTAATCGATGTATGATGGACTGTTTCACGTGAAACATTTAACATTCTTTCGGCTGGCTCATTCATTAAAATAATATAACCATCCCGATCTGTAGCAATGACACCATCAGACATATGCGATAAGACTGAGCTCAGCTTCCGCCTCTCTCCCTCTGTTGTTTCTTGGGCAATTTCAAGTTTATTTGTCAGCTCATTAAATGTTTCCGCAAGCTGTCCTATTTCATCTTCTCCAAATACATTTACTTCCCTTGAAAAGTCCCCCTCAGCTAAAACTAGAGCCTGCTTCCGCATATCCGCTATCGGTCTTGTGATGGTTCGAGCAACAAATACCCCTAATAACGCGGTTATTGCCGAGGCAATAATCGTTCCTGATGCTAAAATGCCATTAATGACACGCATTTGCTCATAAACCTTTTCCATTGAGGCAACAACATACATTCCACCAATGACTTCTTCCTTTGACTTAATCGGAATTGCTCTGACAAACATTCGATTGCCTGTCCTCGGGTCAAGCAAAATATTTTCTGATTCAGCATCACCGATAATCGCCTTTTTAATCCGAACTTCTGTCGTCCTCCGACCAATCATTCCTTGATCATATGGATTAGATATGCCAATGACACGAAAACTACTATCAGCAACTTGAACTTCTGTAATATCATCGGAAAGAAAATCCTGTAAAATCAAATTAATTTCATCTTCAATCTCCAATGTTCTGCCATTTCGTTTATCCTTCATTTCTTGACCAATATTATAAACTAATAGTCTAATACGTTCATTAACAGATTCGGTAAAATTAGCAACTAACTGCTGCTCAAGCTCACGGACAAAATAAACACCGATAACTTGGATTGCAAATAAAATTAACAATACATAAATTAACACAAATTTAAAATGGATCGATTTAAAGAAACCGACTTTTTTCATTTCTGCTACTCCTGATCTGGATTTCTCAAATAATAACCTACACCGCGCCGTGTCACAATCCATGCTGGATGACTAGGAAGATCTTCTATCTTTTCCCGTAACCGCCTTATGGTTACATCAACTGTACGCACATCGCCGAAATAATCATAACCCCAAACCGTTTGCAAAAGATGCTCGCGGGTCATCACCTGACCAATATGCTTCGCTAAATAATGGATAAGTTCAAATTCACGATGCGTTACTTCAATTGACTCTCCTCTTTTCGAAACAATATAGGCATCTGGATGAATCGTAAGATCACCTATGACGATTTCCGTCGTTTCATCATTACCCTTTTCACCATCTTGCTGATGCCTTCGTAAATTGGCTTTTACACGAGCAATTAATTCCCTTGTACTGAATGGTTTTGTAACATAATCATCTGCCCCAAGCTCCAAACCTAAAACTTTATCGATTTCAGAATCCTTCGCCGTTAACATAATGATTGGCATTTCATATTTTTTTCTTATTTCACGACAGACTTCCATTCCATCCTTATGTGGCAACATTATATCTAATAAAATAAGGTCTGGCTTCGCTTCTTCAACTTTGCGTAGCGCTTCTAAGCCATCATAAGCACAAGTAACTTTGTAGCCCTCTTTCTCCAAATTAAATTGCAATATATCCGCAATTGGCATTTCATCATCAACAACTAAAATATGTTTATTCATCCTACTCACTCCTTCAAACTCGTTCAGAAGTTTCCTACTTTACTTTATCATGTCTTCAGCTTTTAAGCATCTATACGTATACAGATTGTTATATATTGTTAATAATATCCTGATACATCCAACGATTAAAAAGGGGCTTTCTCAAATGCGACGATACACTGAGAAGCCCCTTTTTCCCTATTATTCTACTAATCTATAATGCTTTTCGTGGATTTTTTAATACGCCATTTTCATACACTTCAAAATGTAAGTGAACACCTGTTGAATTTCCAGTAGAGCCCATGACGCCGATTTTTTGACCTTTAGAAACGGTTTGGCCGACTTTTACTTCGATTTTTTCTAAATGGCCATAAACGGTTTTCATACCGTTATTATGATTAATAACAATTTTATTTCCATATCCGCCGTCCCAGCCTGCAGATTCAACTTTTCCATTATCTGCAGCTAAAATATTACGATTGCTCGGACGTGCGATATCGATACCTTTATGCTGTCTGCCCCATCTATATCCCATTTGACTTGAGATATAGCCGCCAACTGTTGGCCAACCTAAGTCCCCTGTACCACGGGAAGGAATCACTTTTGTACCTTTAACGACTATTTTCTTTGTAGGTTCTTTCACTATTTCTTCATTAATAATAACTTTTTTCGTAAGTGCACCATTCTCTTGAACGATAGAATATTTGGAAACTTTTTCACCATTCATTCCTTCTTGCTTTACATTTGTTGTCCCTTTAAAAACAGTGCTATCTTCCCTCACTTCAATTTCAAAAGGAATCACTTCATTACGTATTGCTTCCTTTTCAACGATGACAGTAACTAATGGTACATGTGCTGTTACATTTAATTCATCCCCGATATGTATGATTTTATCCTCATCTATATCAGGATTCAACCCAAGAAATTGCTTTAATGTTAAACCATAGTCATTAGCGATTTGCCCTAAGACTTCCCCCTCCTGAACGATATGCTTCTTTTCCTGAAGGGTACCTCTTTCTAACAACTTAGCAGCTTCTTCTACAGATAAAATATCTTCCGGAAAAACTTTCCCTTCTGAAGATGTAACCTTCTCCTTTAAACGAACGTCTTTAATGATGAAGTCATTATATTTAACTTCCTTTTCGCCATTCGCAAGCTGAGTTAGAATTTCTTCTGGAACATATTTCATCTCCATTTGTTTTATTACCTTATCAGCTTCTTCTTTGTTGGACACGAATGCAACCGTCTTTCCGTCAACCGTAATTGCCTCTGCATTTGCCATTACATTGAATGCTTGATCTACTTGTTTAATAGCTTCCTTGTTATCAAATATTGGAGTAAAAACTCTTTCTGGAACATATGAAATTTGATTTACCATCGAAGATTCATAATTCCGATAAGATTTCATTGCTGTTTTAACTTTGTCCTCCAATATTTCCTCAATAACTGTCTTGTCGCTAACCGTGCCAAGCAACGTACCTTTATAATATAGATGGTAGACAGTGTTCTTATCTTTATCTTTATCACCGGCTGCATAAACAGAGCCAAGCGATAAAGTGGCGACAACAGATGTTGTTATAATTGCCCTTTTAAGGACTGTTGACTTTTTTGGATGTGATGGCTGAAAAAGACGTATCATATTAGCAGTTATCTTATGTAAAAATTGAACCACGGAACTTCCTCCTATGTTTCTTCCTACTCCTTCTTTCTTTAAGGAAAATTTTCAGAATTTTTTCAATGAAACATGCCGATATTTCACCTTTTCTACTTTACCATAAATTAAATAAAATCTCTAGAAAAATCCTTAAACATGTCGAAATTTCCCGAAACAAAAAGGGACTGCACTACATGTAGTGTACATCCTACATATTTTTGAGTAGATATAGTTCTACTTCATAATATATGGGTAGTACCACTATTTTAGACAGTCCCATTATTTTTATTATTTTCTAGCGTGGTCCATATACACTATGAATCACATTTGTTTGATTTCGATCTGGACCAACCGAGAAAATTGACAGCGGTATTCCTGTTAATTGGGACACCCGTTCTACATAATGGCGCGCATTTGCAGGAAGTTCATCTAATTTTTTTACACCTGTAATATCTTCAGTCCAACCAGGCATTTCTTCATAAACAGCTTCGCATTCTGATAAAACCTTTAAGCTTGCTGGGAATTCCTCAATTACTTCCCCTTTATACTTGTAGGCTACACAAATTTTTAAAGTTTCGATACCAGTTAAAACATCTATTGAATTTAATGATAAATCGGTCATTCCACTTACACGACGTGCGTGGCGAACAACAACGCTGTCAAACCAGCCAACACGGCGTGGACGACCTGTTGTAGTGCCGTACTCACGGCCTACTTCACGGATTTGATGTCCAATTTCATCATGCAATTCTGTAGGGAAAGGACCATCACCAACACGGGTTGTATAGGCTTTACATACGCCTACAACATGATTTATTTTCGAAGGACCTACACCAGACCCAATCGTAACACCACCGGCAACAGGATTGGATGATGTAACAAATGGATATGTACCTTGGTCAATATCTAACATAACCCCTTGGGCACCTTCAAACAATACACGTCTGCCTTCATCAATAGCATCGTTTAAAACAACAGATGTATCACAAACGTATTTTGCAAACTGTTGTCCATAGTTGTAATACTCATCTAAAATATCTTCAAGCTTGAAGCCTTCTGAATCATATAGCTTTTCAAGAACACGATTTTTTTCTTCTAAATTTTGTGTAAGCTTTTTTTCAAACTCATCACGATCTAATAAATCGGCAATTCTAATACCGACCCGCGCAGCCTTATCCATATAAGCTGGGCCAATTCCCTTTTTTGTTGTTCCGATTTTATTAGCGCCTTTACTTTCTTCTGCCAACTCATCTAATTTAAGATGATAAGGCAGAATCACATGGGCACGGTTACTTATTCTTAAATTATCAGTACTTACACCTTCACCATGCAAATATTGTAATTCTGTTACTAATGCTTTCGGATCAATAACCATGCCATTTCCAATAACACAAATTTTATCGCTATAAAAAATTCCAGATGGAATTAAATGTAGTTTATATTTTTTTCCGCCAAAAACAATCGTATGACCAGCGTTATTACCACCTTGATACCTTGCAACGACCTCCGCATTTTGTGAAAGGAAGTCGGTAATTTTCCCTTTACCTTCATCGCCCCATTGTGCTCCAACTACTACTACTGAAGACATTGTATCTACACCTCCGAAATTGAAAACGGTAAATTTATAGTCTGCTAAATAAAGTTAATTAAATTACCAAAATAAGTGTATCAATATAAAACTTTAAAGTCAATTAAACACGAACAATTTTATCGAGATGATGCCTTTTGTTCGTAAAAAAATAACCTAATGCTTAGGCACTAGGTTGCATGCTTTCACGATGTCGTTCTAAATTAACAAATTTATTGAATTCCTTAATAAAGGCTAATTCAACTGTTCCAACAGGGCCATTACGCTGCTTGGCAATAATAATTTCGATAATATTTTTGTTTTCGGATTCTTTATCATAATAATCATCACGATATAAAAAAGCGACAATATCGGCATCTTGCTCAATACTTCCAGATTCCCGAATATCTGACATCATCGGGCGCTTGTCTTGGCGCTGTTCAACACCACGGGAAAGCTGTGATAAAGCAATAACTGGAACATTTAATTCACGTGCTAACGCTTTAAGGGATCGGGAAATTTCTGAGACTTCCTGTTGACGGTTTTCACCAGAGCGCCCGCTGCCTTGAATTAATTGCAAGTAATCAATTAAAATCATGCCAAGTCCATGTTCTTGTTGTAATCTGCGACATTTAGAGCGAATTTCATTCACTCGAATCCCCGGGGAATCATCAATATAAATGCCTGCATTTGATAAACTCCCCATCGCCATTGTCAACTTCATCCAGTCCTCTTCCGTCATTTTCCCTGTTCTTAAAGCTTGGGCATTAATATTTCCCTCCGCACATAACATCCGCATAACAAGCTGCTCAGCGCCCATTTCCAAACTAAAAATCGCAACATTTTCATCCGTTTTTGTTGCAACATTTTGTGCAATATTTAAAGCAAAGGCTGTTTTACCAACAGATGGCCGGGCTGCAACAATAATTAAATCGTTTCGTTGAAATCCTGCTGTCATCCGATCCAAATCAATAAATCCCGTTGGGATCCCGGTAATATCACCTTTACGATTATGAAGTACCTCTATATTGTCATAAACATCTATTAATACATCCTTAATATTGCGAAAGCCGCTCGTATTTTTCCGGTTAGCTACTTCTAATATCGACTTCTCCGCATCATTTAATAACGCTTCAACATCATCCTCGCTGTTGTAACCATCAGTCACAATCGTTGTTGCCGTGCGGATTAATCGTCTTAAAATTGATTTTTCCTCAACCATTCGTGCGTAATACTCGATGTTAGCAGCTGTCGGAACGGCATCCGCTAAATCACTTAAATAGGAAACTCCACCTACTTCTTCGAGCAGCTTACGATCGGCTAATTCTGAAGTAACGGTGACAATATCTACAGGCTTGCCTTGTTCAGATACATCCAGCATCGCTGAAAATATTCGCGAATGGGCAGGACGATAAAAATCTTCAGGTACTAAAATTTCTGAAGCCGTTGATAAAGCTGCTGGCTCAAGAAATATAGCGCCTATTATAGCCTGTTCTGCCTCAAGATTATGGGGAGGCGTCCGGTCAGCAAAAAGGTCGCTCATAAACACTAACTCCTCTCATCGGATCTTCCATTTGAAAAGAGGCTGACCAATTTGTGGAGCAGCCTCTCTATTTCAGTGCAAATTTATTTCACTTCTTTTACATGAACTTTTAACGTAGCAGTTACTTCATGATGAAGCTTTACAGGTACATTTGTAACACCTAGCGAACGAATGGAATCATTTAGTTCTAGTTTCCGCTTATCAACCTTAATACCATGAGCTTTGTTAAGCTCATCAGCAATTTGCTTTGACGTAATCGAGCCAAATAGACGTCCACCTTCTCCTGATTTTGCAGAAAGCTCAACTGTAAGCTTTTCAAGCTTCCCTTTTAATACTTTTGCCTCTTCTAGCTCTTCTGCCGCTTCCCGCGCTTCTTTTTTCTTCTGCGCTTCTAATGATTTCATATTTGCTGGTGTTGCTTCAAGGGCTAAATTATTCTTTAAGAGGAAATTATGGGCATAGCCATCCGCAACATTTTTGACTTCACCTTTTTTTCCTTTTCCTTTTACATCTTGTAAAAAAATGACTTTCATTCTTTCCTTCCCCCTTCTAAATAGTCATCAATCGCTTCTTTTAGCATGATTTCAACTTCATCGATTGATTTCCCCTCAATTTGGGTAGCAGCATTTGTTAGGTGACCACCGCCATTTAGGCTCTCCATAATTAATTGGACATTAACATCACCGAGAGAGCGGGCGCTAATGCTTATTTTACCATCTTGCCTTTTGGAAATCACAAATGAAGCAATCACATTATTCATTGATAACAATGTATCAGCAGCCTGTGCTATTAATACCTGTCCAAACGTTTGATTTGAATTTGCTTTTGCAATCGCAATGCCCTTTTTATAAATTTGTGTGTTTTCAATAAGCTTAGAGCGGTTAATAAATTGCTCTAAATCTTCTTTTAAAAACTTTTGAACTAATACCGTATCAGCCCCCTGCGAACGTAAGTAAGAAGCAGCATCAAATGTACGTGAACCCGTTCTTAACGTAAAGCTTTTCGTATCAACGATAATTCCCGCAAGAAGAGCAGTAGACTCTAACATATCAATTTTTAATGTTTTTGGTTGATATTCTAAAAGTTCCGTAACTAGCTCTGATGTTGACGAAGCATACGGCTCCATATAAACCATCACTGGATTTTCGATAAATTCTTCGCCGCGGCGATGGTGGTCAATGACAATAACATTATCTAATTTATTCAATAGGCGCTGATCGATTACCATTGATGGCTTATGCGTATCGACGACAACTAATAAAGAATGTTCACTAGCAATCTCTAAAGCCTCTTCAGGCGAAATAAATATTTTCCATAATTCACTCTTCGATTTAATTTCATCCATTAACCGCTGAATACCAGAATCAATATCCTCTTCATTAAGTACGATATAGCCTTCTTTATTGTTCGCTTCCGTAACCTTTAGAATACCAATAGCCGCCCCAATTACATCCATATCAGGAGCTTTATGACCCATAATAAAAACTTTATCACTCGCTAAAACCCATTCACGCAGTGCATGGGAAATAACCCTTGCTCTTACCCTTGTTCGTTTTTCCATTGGATTCGTTTTACCGCCGTAAAACTTCACCCTGCCGCTAATGTCTTTAATGGCAACCTGATCCCCGCCTCTACCAAGCGCTAAATCTAAACTTGATTGCGCTAAAGAACCAAGCTCAGGTAAATCTGAAGAATCGCTCCCAATACCAATACTTAATGTTAACGGGACATTTTGCTTTGATGTTAGTTCCCGAACATCATCCAATATATCAAATTTTGTTTTTTCAAGCTGTTGCAAAATTTGTTGATTAAAAACAGCTATAAAGCGATCAGATGAGGTCCTTTTCAGGAAAATACCATACTTGTTCGCCCAATTATTTAAAATTGAGATCACTTTGCTGTTAATTGTACTTTTTGTTTGGTCATCCATTCCTTGTGTGACTTCATCATAATTATCCAAAAAGATAACTCCTAATACAGTTTTTTCTTCTTCATACAATCTTTCAATTTCGGACTGTTCTGTTATATCAAAGAAGTATAGAAGTTTTTCCTCACGAATAATATGAATCCTAAACATCCGCTCATTTAATATTAATTTCTCAATCTCATCTTCACCTTTTATTAAAGCAATTATGCCTTCAAAAACTATATTTAAATGACGCCCGACTAGAGTTTCTTCTTTGAGCACAGAGGCTAAATAAGGGTTTGCCCATTCAATCTGGTACTCATCATTAAATAATACAATTCCAATCGGCATCTCCAGTAAAGTTTCTTCACCCACCTTTTTCACACGGTGGGATAAGGTGGAAATATAGTCTTCCATTTCCTCGTATAAACGAAGCTCATACTTAAGCAAGTTATAAACAATGATGCCCATAATGAGAAAAGCAGCAATTCCAATGACCCACTGGTAAAAGGCTATGATTGCTATCATCGTTATTGACAATAGTAAGAAGAGGATAAACGGAGTGCTTCGCCATCGCTTTTTAACAGAATTTGGCATATCTTCATCTCCATATCATTGTGGGTCTTTCATGCGTTTTCGCAAATCAAACCCTAAATCAATTATACCTAAGATTCTGATTATATAAAGTAGAAAAGGCATTAACAAACAGACAATTACAATGACAATCGGAAATGCAGCTGACTTTCCTTTTCTAAAAAAGTAGAAGAAAATGAAAGAAAATCCTTGAACCGCTATAATAACCTCAAGCACAATAATAAGATTCACAATCATTGTAAAAAATATAGTGCCTTCTTCTACCCCTATCATAAAAATAATCGTAACAATTAAATAGTACCAAAGGATGCTTTTTGGAAATGACCACTTTCTAAGCGGCGGAAATGGTTTAAAGTCATATTTAAACCATTTCAAAAATTGATTTACAAATAATTGTGTGACGAACGCTAATACAACGCTAGTAATAGCCAATGCGCTTGGAACGACATAGGAGACCATCTCTAGCGATTGATACATTAATTCAAATTGGTCAGTTGACTCCCCAAATGCTGTTACCATTTTTTCAGCGGTTTTGAGCGACTCGTACATCATTTTTTTTAGATTGTCTACAAAATTCACGTTAAAGAAAACATTCGTAATAACATATAAAAGTACAAAATTTAATAGAAAGCTTAAACTCCCGCTAATTAAGACGTCATAAGCACTTTTTCTCAATGAGTACATAGCCCCCATTACAAGGCCAGCCGTTCCAAATATAAAAGTAATTGGGAGCACCGCTATCGAGTCAATCATATATGAAATTGATAAGGCTACCGTTAATAAAAGTAAGCCTTTTTTTAATGTATGACGTGTTACATAAATGATAAAAGGAAGTGGAAGAAGAAAAATAAATAGAACCCCAACTATTGGTAAAAGCAAAATGGCTAGTAGAAGGACAAAATATAATGCTGTTACTATAGCTCCTTCAGTTATTGAACGAATTGAATTCACCTGTTCACCTCATACAACTCTTTTTATGTCCATTTTATGTATTTATACAAAAAAGACAGCAGTAAATCCTGCTGCCTTTTCATTATTAATCGTTAACATATGGTAACAACGCCATTTGACGTGCGCGCTTAATAGCTGTTGTTAATTTACGTTGGTATTTTGAAGATGTTCCTGTTACACGACGAGGTAAAATTTTACCGCGCTCAGAAACAAAACGTTTTAATAGTTCAACATCTTTATAGTCGATGTGTGTGATTCCGTTCGCTGTAAAATAACACACTTTACGACGCTTTGTGCGACCTTTACGTCCTCCACCTATTGCCATTTAAAGTCCCTCCTTATTATTTATTTTTACTATTTAAAACGGTAAATCATCGTCTGATATGTCAATTGGTAAACCATCATCTTTAAATGGGTCGTCATCGACAGTCGTAAAATTATCATTTGGACGTTGATTCTGATTTGGACGATATCCGCTGTTATCAGATGGCCTTTGTCCCCCATATCCTGGTCTAGGTCCAAAATTGCCACCACCAGCTCCACCTTGTCCACCATATCCGTAAGGATCTGCTTGACCGCCTCCTTGGTTAGCACCTCTAGGCTCCAAAAACTGCACACTTTCCGCTACAACCTCTGTTACATAAACACGACGACCGTCTTGTCCCTCATAATTACGAGTTTGTAAACGACCATCCACCCCTGCCAAACTTCCTTTTTTTAAGTAGTTTGCGACATTTTCAGCTTGACGTTGCCAAACAACGCAGTTTATAAAATCTGCCTCACGGTCGCCTTGCTGATTTTTAAATGTGCGATTCACAGCGAGTGTAAATTGGGCAACAGCTACTCCATTTGGAGTAAAGCGCAATTCTGGGTCTTTCGTTAATCTACCAACGAGTACCACGCGGTTCAGCATCAGAAACACTCCTTAATGAAAATTCAATCTAAATTTATTACTTATTCTTCTTCACGTACTGCGATGTGACGGATGATGTCTTCGCTGATTTTCGCTAAGCGGTCAAATTCACTAATCGCTTCTGGTTTCGCCATAACGTTTAAAAGCATGTAATAACCATCACGGAAATCATTGATTTCGTAAGCTAAACGACGCTTACCCATGTCATTTGACTTAACGATCTCAGTACCTTCGTTCGTTAAGATGTCGTTAAAACGATCGATTACAGCTTTCTTTGTTTCTTCTTCAACGTTTGGACGAATGATGTACATAATTTCATATTTACGCATATCTTTCACCTCCTCTTGGACTAAACGGCCCCTTTGTTAAAAAGGAGCAAGGAGCAATATTCACATAATTACTCACGATACATGATTATAGCATGATTTCTATGCCTATGCAATAGTAAATTCAAGGCCCTACTCCGCTTATACGTTAAATCTAAAATGCATAACATCCCCATCTTGGACGATGTATTCTTTTCCTTCAAGACGTACTTTACCCGCTTCACGTGCCGCAACCATTGAACCACATGCAAGCAAATCATCATAAGAAACTGTTTCGGCACGAATGAAGCCGCGTTCAAAGTCAGTATGGATGATACCCGCACATTGTGGTGCTTTCATACCTTTTTTAAATGTCCATGCCCTTACCTCTTGCTCACCAGCAGTAAAATAAGTAGCTAAACCAAGCAATGAATAAGCAGCTTTAATCAACTGATCTAGGCCCGATTCTTTAATTCCTAGTTCTTCAAGGAACATTTGCTTCTCTTCACCATCAAGCTCAGCAATTTCCGATTCAATCTTTGCACAAATAACGATAACTTCGGCATTATCTTTTTCTGCAAATTCACGAACCTTTTGAACATACTCATTCCCTGAAGTGTCTGCCACTTCATCCTCGCCAACATTGGCAACGTAAAGCATTGGCTTTATTGTTAAAAGGTGAAGGTGCTTGACAATCTTCATTTGCTCTTCTGTGAACTCAACTGTACGAGCCATTCTTCCCTCTTCAAATGCTTCTTTAAGCATAACAAGAATCTCATGTTCTGCTGCTGCATCCTTATCTTTTTGCTTCGCTAACTTGCCGACACGGTCGATGCGCTTGTCCACTGATTCAAGATCGGCTAATATTAACTCTAAATTAATCGTTTCAATATCGGCGATTGGATCAACTTTGCCCGCAACATGGGTAATTTCATCATCAGCAAAGCAGCGCACAACTTGACAAATCGCATCAACTTGGCGAATATGTGATAAAAATTTATTACCTAAGCCTTCCCCTTTACTTGCGCCTTTCACAATTCCAGCGATATCCGTAAATTCAAATGCCGTTGGCACTGTTTTCTTCGGCTTTACTAATGTTGTTAATTTATTCAAACGCTCATCCGGTACTTCAACAATCCCAACATTCGGATCGATTGTACAGAAAGGATAATTTGCTGACTCAGCCCCCGCCTGTGTAATCGCATTAAAAAGCGTTGATTTCCCTACATTCGGAAGACCAACGATTCCAGCTGTTAAACCCATTATTTATTCACTCCTCTAGAAAATCATCGTTCTAACTATTCCTAACAATTATAGAAACAGTTCCCGAAAAGCGCAAGCGCCTTATTTTATTAACGCAAAAAGGTTGCCCAAATCCCTCAGACAACCTTAATTTCTCCTAAACTACTCTTCATGTTTAACAAGAATCTTTTTTAGCTTTCTTGAGAACTCTTTGCGGGGTATTAATACACTATGGTCGCAGCCTTCACATTTAATGCGAATATCCATTCCGAGGCGAATAATTTTCCAACGATTCGTTCCACATGGATGCTGTTTCTTCATTTCGACAATATCATTTAGCCCAAATTCTTTATCAACCACTCTTCTCCCCCCCGAACACAATATTATTACTATTTATTTTAACAATTTTTTATCACCATTTGTAGCGATTTGCAATAGGATACACCAAAATTGCAGCTAACATATATAAATTCAGCAAACCATATAGAGGATAAAGAACGGCAATTAATGTTGAAAAGCCAAACGTTGTTAACGGAACCATTACAACTAAAATGATTAGCGCCAAAACCCATAATGGCAAGGATGTTTTTTGTCTAACCCTTGTTACTAATCCAAACACTCCAGATGCCGCTGTTGTATAAATCGCACCCCATAATATAAAAGACATACAAAGTAACATAAGATACGGATAATTTTTTAAAATAGCAAATAAGGGAATCTCATAAACAATAACGTCTGAAGCTATTTGCGTCAATACTTCGTTATATATATAGGTGATTCCACCTAAAATCAAACTGCTTCCTATACTTGCAATCCAAATTTCGCCTTCATGTTTAATTTTCTTTCCAATCGCAGCCAAAACAGCAACTACAGGCAAAATATTCAAGGCTGTAAATGTAAAAGCTGAAGGCCAATTATCTTGTTCGGACCAACTTATAATGAATGGCTGTCCATATTGAACAATAAATAAAGAAAGGGCAGCTAACAAACCAACTACTAATAATGGCGTAATTATGGCGTTCATTGACACCATGCCTTGAATATCCCATAGAAATAATAATACTAATAAAACAATTGTTACGGTAATTCCAGCCCAATATGGCAAATGAAATACTTCTAATGCTGCTCCACTGCCTGCCAACATGACAACTGTAACTGAAAATAAATATAATATAATCATTAAATCATAAAGGCCAGCTAGCTTTTTCCCCAACAAATCCTCTAATACCGGTCGATAATGAATGGTTTTCTTTTCGAAGCTGATTTTCATAATGAAATAACAACTTATTGAAAATAATACCGTAAATAATAAAATAGCAAGTCCACTTTCGTCACCAAAAAATTGCCATATTTCTCTTCCTGAAGCATAACCAGCTCCAATCATTGTACCCATAATTAGAAACATCCATTTTAGGCCAGCATTCCACATGGTCGTTGTCTCCTTTTCAATAATTTTTATTTCCCAACATATGTATAGGACTTAAATAAATTCCGTATACTGTTACTACTATTAAAGAGGAGTGGATCCTATGAATCTAAAACCAAAGTTTTTCGAAAAAAAAGAGGCCTCCTCCTATCGCATCTCTTATGAGGATGAAAATGCACCTATATATATTGGCGAAAATTTAGTTAAGCTTTTACCGCAACATTTACTCCAACCTATTGTGATTGCTTGTATCGGAACAGATCGGTCAACAGGAGATGCACTTGGACCATTAATTGGGACAATTCTTCATGAGAAAAAGCCCTCCTACTTTCATATATACGGTACACTTGAGGAACCTATTCATGCTGTTAATCTCGAAGAACAATTAGAACAAATAAATAATAAGCACATTCGACCATTTATTATTGGAATTGATGCTTGTCTTGGAAGATTAAAAAGCGTCGGCGATGTTACTTTAAATTCTGGGGCTTTAAAGCCAGGCGCAGGGGTCAATAAGCAATTGCCGCCAGTAGGTGAAGTTCATTTAACAGGTATTGTGAATGTAAGCGGATTTATGGAGTTTTTTGTATTGCAAAATACAAGATTAAATCTTGTTATGAAAATGGCGCAAACGATTGCAAACGGAATAATGGAAGCGGATGAATTGATAAAGGTTAAAAGGATAAGGTAAAAAAACAAAAAAATTCCATCAGTCGATTATTGTGACCAATAATAATAATCAGCTGATGGAATAAATATATATTTACATCATTAATTGTTGATAAAAATATTGACAAGCTACAAGTATAGCCACTACTGCAATGGCAGGAAGCATATTGGCAACGCGGATCCGTGTTATTTCTAACATATTTAAGCCAATCGCCAAAATCATAATGCCCCCGGCAGAAGTCATTTCGATAATAAACGCGTCCATGATTTGCTCAGGAATCCATTTATCAATTTGTGTTGCAAATAAAGCGATCATGCCTTGATAGATCATCACCGGAAAAGCAGAGAATAACACACCTACTCCAAGCGTAGTTGTTAAAACAATACTTGTGAAACCATCTAATAAAGATTTTGTAAATAAAACTTGATGGTCTCCCCTTAAGCCGCTGTCTAGAGCACCAATAATCGCCATCGCACCAATTGCAAAAATTAACGTTGCTGTAACAAACCCTTTGGCAATTCCACCTTCTTCAGCAGCACCCATTCTTCTTTCAATCCAAAGACCGAGCCGATTTAATTTACCATCCAAATCGATTAACTCCCCGATTATGCTACCGAATAATAAACTTAAAATAACGAAAAGAAATTGCTCGCTTTTAAGCCCCATTTGCACTCCTAATATTACAACAGCAAGACCTATTGACTGTAATACTAATCTCTTCACTCTATCTGGTATGCGGTGCAATACTTTTCCAAGAAATGTCCCGGCAATGATGGCAACCCCATTTACGATTGTTCCTAGTAAAACCATATTGTCTTCTCCCCTAAACTAAATATCCTGCCCTAATTTCTTCAATGGCTTGTACAAATTTCCCCACTTCCTCTAGTGTATTATATATACCAAAGCTTGCCCGCACTGTGCCGCCTTCTTGAAGTGTTGCGATTGCCTGATGTGCTAATGGTGAGCAATGGAGGCCTGCTCTAACAGCGATTTTGTAATGCTGGTCTAAAATCATGGCTACTTCTTGACTATCTACGCCATTGATATTAAATGAAATAACAGCTAATCGTTTTACATTTTTATGAGGCCCATAGACTGTAACGCCAGCAATTTTTCCAAGCCCAGCCATACAAGCTTCTGTAAGCATCTGTTCATGCTTAAAAATTTCATCTAAACCCAATTCCTTAATAAATAAAAGGCCTGCTAATAAGCCTGCTATACCAGGTGTATTTAATGTGCCACTTTCGAGTCTTTCCGGAAGTTCTTCCGGTTGCTCAATTCGGGCGGAAAAATGCCCTGTTCCACCTGTTAAAAGCGGTGTTAACTCAATATTTTTATTAAGCAACAATGCCCCTGTTCCTTGTGGTCCCATTAACCCTTTATGCCCTGCAAAAGCCAGTAAATCAATATTCATTTGTTCCATATTGATTGGTAAAATCCCTGCTGTTTGTGAAGCATCTACCATGAATAGGAGCTTATGTTTTTTACTTATTTCCCCTAATTCTTCAATCGGAATAATCGCCCCTGTAAGATTAGAACCATGGGTGGCAACAATTAATTTCGTTGCGCTTGTTATCACATTTTCCAATTCTTCAATATTTATTTCACCGTTAACATTAGGCTGAATATATGTAATCTCAATCCCTTGCTCTCTTTTCAATCGTTCAAGTGGCCTACGCACTGAATTATGTTCGTATGAAGTAGTTATAACATGGTCTCCTTGTTTTAATGAAAGCCCTTGAATCCCCTGATTTAAAGCCATTGTTGCATTTTGTGTAAAAATAACACGTCTAGGATCGGACAATCCAAAAAACTGTGCTACCCCCACGCGCGCTTCGAAAATTTTATTTCCCGCTTCATTTGCAAGCGCATGGCCTCCCCTGCCAGGATTGGCTCCATACTTCGTTAACACCTCGACCACTGCATCAGTAACAACTTTTGGTTTCGGAAATGATGAAGCTGCTTGATCAAAATAAATCATAAAACGCCCTCCTAGCACCAAAAAATAAAAACCACCGTAACGATGGCTTATTAAATATTATATTATTACCTCATTCTGTTTCAAGCAGTTCCAAAATACGATTCAAATCATCAGATGAATAAAATTCAATTTCTATTTTTCCTTTATTTTTATTTTGTTTGATTGCCACAGCTGTTCCAAAACGGTCGCGGAGGCGTGACTCCTGCTGTTTAATGAAAATATCCTTTGGCTTTTCTTTCTTTTTTGTTTCACGTGAAACATTTTCATTTAATCGTTGCACAAGCTGCTCTAATTGGCGTACATTTAAGTTTTCTTTTTTTACTTTTTCCACAAGTGGTAGCATATGTTCTTTCTTTTTCAGCCCTAATAATGTACGACCATGTCCCATCGTTAACTCGCCATTTGAAATTAATGTTTTGATTGGCTCTGGTAATGCCAATAAGCGAATATGGTTAGCAATATGTGGGCGGCTTTTCCCCAAACGGTTGGCAAGCTCTTCTTGGGTTACGTTTAATTGTTCTAGTAATGTATGATAAGCTACTGCCTCTTCAATTGGATTTAAATCTTCCCTTTGAAGATTTTCAATCAAGGCAAGCTCCATCATTTGCTGTTCCGTATAATCCTTTACAATTACTGGTATTGTATCTAAACCCGCTTCTTTAGCAGCTCGAAAGCGCCTTTCTCCAACAACGATATCGTATCCTTTAATGCTTTTCCTTACAATAATTGGCTGTAATATTCCATGTGTTTCAATTGACTCTTTTAATTCTTTAATCGACTCTAAATCAAATGTCTTTCTAGGTTGATACGGATTAGGGCGACATTCTTTAATTTTGACGTTTTGAATTTTATCTGCCGGTTCCAATACATCTTCCACTGAAAAATAGGCACCTAATCCCAACCCTTTACCCAATCCTTTAGCCATTAGCAATCACTTCCTTTGCGAAGTCTAGATATACCTCTGCCCCTCTTGACTTAGCGTCATAAATAATAATCGGTTTTCCGTGGCTTGGTGCCTCACTTAAACGAATATTACGTGGAATAATAGATTGATAAACTTTATCTTGAAAATACTTTTTCACTTCATCTATGACTTGTATACCAAGATTTGTTCTTGCATCAAGCATTGTTAATAGGACACCGTCTATTTTCAATGTTTGGTTTAAATGCTTTTGAACTAACCGTACTGTATTTAGTAACTGGCTAAGACCTTCAAGGGCATAGTACTCACATTGTACCGGAATTATAACGGAGTCTGCAGCGGTTAAAGCATTTAAAGTAAGTAATCCAAGTGAAGGAGGACAATCAATAATAATATAATCATACTCACTAGTTAGTGTTTCAAGCGCTCGTTTCAAACGAACCTCTCTGGAAATAGTCGGTACCAACTCTATTTCTGCACCTGCCAATTGAATGGTTGATGGCAGTATATATAAATTTTCCACATCCGTAGGTAAGACAACTAATTTTGCTTCTTCATCATCAACTAATACATTATACACACATTGTTCAACATCGGCCTTTTCAACTCCCACACCGCTTGTAGCATTTCCTTGTGGGTCTATATCAACTAGTAAAACTCTTTTGCCTAAATAAGCAAGACATGCACTCAAATTTACGGAAGTTGTTGTTTTACCAACCCCTCCTTTTTGGTTTGCAATTGCAATAATTTTCCCCATGCTGTCACCTACTTTCCTTTTCTGGGGAACTCTTTTTTCATACTTTTCTATTTTATCATGAAACCTTCCAAATTTCGTTCAAAAAATAAAAACCCATCAACTTTTTTGTGATGGGTTGTAAATACGAATGAATATTTTTATTTTTTAGGTATTTTTATTGTAAATTGAATATAATCCTCATACTCTTCTTCTTGACTATCTATTTTCATACCTGTGCTGGCCACCATATTTAAAGATTGGCGAATCGTATTCATTGCAATTCTTGTGTCTTTACTAAATGCCCTTCTTTTTGGCTGAGGCTTCTTCACTTTACCTTCAAGTAATTTAACGACACGATCTTCTGTTTGTTTAACATTTAAGTGCTTTTCAATAATCTCCGCCAATAATTTTACTTGTAATTCAACTTCTTTAAGCGGAATTAACGCCCTCGCATGTCTTTCTGTTATTTGTTTTTGTAATAACGCCTCTTGAATAGCTTCTGGCAACTTTAATAAACGCAGTTTATTCGCAATGGTTGATTGTCCCTTGCCTAATCGTTGCGCTAACGCCTCTTGTGTTAAATTATGTAATTCTAATAATCTAGCATAAGCGATGGCTTCTTCTAGCGGAGATAATTCCTCGCGTTGTAAATTTTCAATTAAGGCAACTGAAGCTGTCTCCGTATCATTGAAATCTTTAATAATCGCTGGAATCGTATCCCAACCAAGCTTCGTTACCGCCCGCCATCTTCTTTCACCAGCAATAATTTCATATTTACCTTTTTCATATTCCCTTAAAACAATTGGTTGAATAATACCATGGGTTTGAATCGTCTGCATTAATTCATTGATTTTCTCATCAATAAAAACAGTCCGTGGCTGAAAACGATTAGGAACGATATCCTGAATAGGAATGCGCTTCACTTCTTCGTTTTCTGTTATTAATTCTTCTTGAACTTCTTCATCATTCATTTCAACAGTCTTTTCCCCTATACCAAAAAAGCGTGAAAAAGTTTGTTTCATTTTTCATACACCGCCTTTTGAATACTACAAAAAAAAACAATACAATTCGACATATACTTATTCTCTATAGAATTAACAATTCCTGCAATACAATTTTTTAAAAAATAGATGTTTCACGTGAAACAAAAGCAGCCACATTTCTATTCAAGCGGATTTTTATTAGGTGTACCTGGTTTTCTTGGGTACTTATTCGGTGATTTCTTTTCCTTTTTGATAATCACAATATTGCGCTCACTATCTTCAATTGGCAACTGGAAATTGTGAACACTTTCCACTTTGCCTCCTAAAACATTGATAGCTTTTTTTCCAGCTTCCAGCTCTTCAGAAAGATTGGCACCTTTCATCGCTATAAATTGGCCACCAACTTTGACGAGCGGAATGCATAATTCACTTAGGACTGACATTCTAGCAACTGCCCTAGCAATGACGATATCAAATGATTCTCTTATTTCAGGTCTTTTACCAAACGTTTCGGCTCGATCGTGATAAAAGGTAACCTTCTCTAATTGTAAAGATGTAGCCAATTCATTTAAAAAAGTAATTCTTTTTTGCAATGAATCAACAATAGAAATCTCCAAATGCGGAAAGCATATTTTTATTGGAATACTTGGAAAACCGGCTCCGGCTCCAACATCACAAATCGTATAGTCTTTCGAAAAATCAAAGTAAAAAGCAGCGGTAATGGAATCGTAAAAATGTTTTAAATAAACACCTGGATGATCGGTAATAGCTGTTAAATTCATCTTTTCATTCCATTCCACTAGCATCTTAAAATATAGTTCAAATTGTTCTAATTGCCTAAAGGAAAGAGGAACCCCCTTCTCCTCCAAGCTTTTTTGAAAAAATTGAATGTCCATAATTGATCCCCTTTTAAAAGGTGATGATTTCACTTTATTGTTGAATTCTGGCAATCCTACCCTGCTCTAGATAAACTAATAAAATTGAAATATCGGCTGGGTTTACTCCTGAAATTCGTGATGCTTGTCCAACAGATAATGGACGGATTTCTGATAACTTTTGACGAGCTTCAGAAGCAATTCCACTTATAGCATGATAATCGATATCATGAGGAATTTTTTTATCCTCCATTTTTTTCATCCGGTCAACTTGCTGTAATGACTTTTCAATATAGCCAGCATACTTAATTTGAATCTCGACTTGTTCAGTCACATCTATTGACAATTGTTCTTCAGTTGGGACTAACTGCATTAAGAGCTCATAACTCATCTCAGGACGCTTTAATAAATCAGCTGCCCGAACACCATCCTTCAACGGACTTCCACCCAATTGTTGAATCAAATTCTGAACTTCTTCAGTCGGTTTAATAATAGTATTTTCAAGCCGATCTTTTTCTTTTTCTATTTTTTCTTTTTTCTCTAAAAATCTCTTATACCGCTCTTCACATATTAAACCGATTTTATAACCAATTTCTGTAAGTCGTAAATCAGCATTATCATGTCTTAATAATAAACGATATTCAGCTCTTGATGTTAATAAACGATATGGGTCAATGGTGCCCTTTGTTACTAAATCATCAATTAAGACACCGATATATGCTTCGGAACGATCCAGAATAACTGGTTCTTTATTGAAAACTTTACAAGTAGCGTTGATTCCAGCCATTAATCCTTGCGCAGCTGCTTCTTCGTATCCTGAAGTTCCATTAATTTGGCCAGCTGTATATAAATTGTTAATCACCTTTGTTTCTAATGTAGGCCATAATTGAGTAGGATGCACCATATCATATTCAATCGCATACCCAGCCCTCATCATCTCGGCATTTTCCAAACCAGGAACTGAGTGGACCATTTCAACTTGCACTTCTTCAGGCAGGCTTGTTGAAAGTCCTTGGATATAGACTTCATCAGTATTTCGGCCCTCTGGCTCAAGAAAAATTTGATGACGTGGTTTATCATTAAAACGCACAATTTTGTCCTCAATTGATGGGCAATAACGGGTTCCAACCCCTTCAATCATTCCTGAATACATCGGGCTACGATGAATATTAGCATTGATGATTTCGTGTGTCCTTGGGCTAGTATATGTCAACCAGCATGGGATTTGATCTGTAATATATTTCGTTGTTTCATATGAAAAAGCCCTGAGCTCTTTATCACCAGGTTGTATTTCCGTCTTACTGTAATCAATGGTTTGCCCTTTAACTCGCATGGGCGTACCTGTTTTAAATCGGCCCATATCAAAGCCTAAATCTTTAAGGTTTTTTGATAAATCAACAGAAGCACGTTGGTTATTCGGACCGCTTTCATAGGCGTAGTCACCAATAATTATTTTTCCTCTTAAAAAGGTTCCTGTCGTAATAATAACAGCTTTGCTATAATACATCGCACCTGTTTCAGTAACGACGCCTTTGCATTCTTCATTTTCTACAATTAGGCTTTTGACCATAGCTTGCTTCAATACTACATTTTCTTCCTTCTCTAACGTGTGCTTCATTTCATTTTGATAATGATGTTTATCAGCCTGTGCCCGTAACGCACGGACAGCTGGGCCTTTCCCAGTATTCAACATTCTCATTTGAATATGTGTTTTATCAATATTTCGCGCCATTTCACCACCAAGGGCATCAATTTCGCGCACAACAACTCCTTTTGCCGGCCCTCCAATCGAAGGATTGCAAGGCATAAACGCAACCATATCTAAATTTAGTGTTAAAATGAGTGTTTTGGCCCCCATTCTTGCGGCAGCAAGCGCCGCTTCGCAACCGGCATGCCCTGCGCCAACTACAATTACATCATATGAACCAGCATGATACTCCATCTATTAATTAAACCTCCTACTAAAAACAAAGCGCTTCTTTTAAGCCCCTATTTACCTAAACAAAATTGCGAAAATAACTGATTGATTAAGCTTTCATGAACAGTATCACCAATGATTTCCCCTAATATTTCCCACGCTCTTGTAAAATCAATTTGGATTAAATCAATTGGTACATCTGAATGAATGCCTGTTAAAACATCATCCATTGCTTTTTTAGCTTGATTTAAAAGCGCAATATGGCGCGTATTGGATACATACGTCATATCCCCGGCTTCAAGTTTTCCTTCAAAAAATAAAGATGAGATAGCCTCTTCTAATTGATCAATACCAGATTCCTCTTTTAACGATGTCGTGATTATTGGGCAATCTTCGGCTAAATTCCTTACTTCATCCATATTAATCTTATTTTCTAAATCAATTTTATTTACTATAACAATAACTTCCATATCACGGGTAGCTTCAAATAGTTTTTTATCTTCATCCGTTAACGGCTCGGCATTATTAAGTACTAATAAGATTAAATCCGCCTCTTTTAAAACCTTTCTTGAACGCTCAACACCAATTCTTTCAACAATGTCCTCTGTTTCTCGAATACCAGCTGTATCAACTAAGCGCAATGGTACCCCACGAACATTGACATACTCTTCAATGACATCCCGTGTTGTCCCCGGAATATCCGTTACAATTGCTTTATTTTCATGTACTAAGCTATTTAAAAGCGACGATTTCCCTACGTTCGGACGCCCTATTATAACCGTTGACAAACCATCACGCAAAATTTTCCCTTGTTTTGACGTTTCTAGCACCTTTTCAATCTCAGCCTTTATTTCGGTTGCTTTTTCAAATAATAACCGATGTGTCATCTCTTCGACATCGTCATATTCTGGATAATCAATATTTACTTCTACATGTGCTAATGTTTCCAAAATCGTTTGCCTTAAATCACGCACTAATTTTGAAAGCTTTCCTTCCATTTGCCTAATCGCAACATTCATCGCCCGTTCAGATTTTGCACGAATTAAATCCATAACAGCCTCTGCCTGTGATAAATCAATTCTGCCGTTTAAAAAAGCCCGTTTCGTAAACTCCCCTGGTTCTGCTAAGCGAACCCCTTGATTTAGTACTAATTGTAATACCCGATTAACAGAAACTAGTCCACCATGACAGTTTATTTCAACAATATCCTCTCTTGTGAATGTTTTCGGCCCTCTTAACACCGATACCATCACTTCTTCAACCTTTTCATTTGTTTCAGGGTCAATAATAAATCCATAATGAATCGTATGGCTTTCTACTTCTTCGATATTTTTCCCTTTGAAAATTTGATTGGCTGATTTAACTGCTTCCGGACCACTTACCCTAACAATGGCAATGGCTCCTTCCCCCATCGGTGTCGAAATCGCCGCGATTGTATCCATCTCCACTTCAATCACCTCACTTATACACAGTTTTCTATTGTATAACCTTGTCTATTTTTATCCACAGTGGATAATTTTTGAGATTTTAAGCAATATATCTAGTTTAACTTATCCACAATAGTGCGCGCAACTGCTATTCAACCTGAAATATATCACATTTACTTATAAAAAAATGGCAGCTACTAGACTAACTCTAGCACTGCCATGTTTTCTTTATAATTCTATTTAATTTGGGATGATCACAATATGACGATTTGGGTCAACGCCATCGGAAACTGTCGTTACACCCTCTACATCATAGAGAACGGAGTGGATGATTTTTCTTTCAAAAGACGGCATTGGTTCCAACACAACTTTTGTTCTTGTCTTTTTAGCTTTAGCCGCTAATCTTGTTGCAAGATTTTCTAATGTTTCCCGCCGGCGTAAGCGATAATCTCCAGCATCGACAATGACCGTTAAGTAATCATCGGAAAATTTATTAGCAACGAGTTGCACTAAATATTGAAGAGAATTTAAGGTCTGCCCTCGTTTACCAATTAATATAGCAATTTCATCGCCATTCATTCGAAACGTAAGCTCTTTTCCTTTTTCTACCCTTTCAATTTCAGCAGTAATTCCCATTTTTTCAATAACATTTTCTAAAAAGCTTTGTGCCTCAAAAATCGGGTCTACTTTGACTGTTAATTTTACAACGGCTGGTCTATTACCAAAAACACCAAATAAACCTTTTTTACCACTATCAATAATCGAAACATCGACTTTATCTCTTGATACATTTAGTTCTCTTAAAGCAGATTCAATTGCTTCATCAACTGTTTGCCCTGTACCGGTAGCCGTAACCTGTCTCAATTTTTTGCTCCCCCTGTACTTTTCTCTTCAGATCTTGACGGACCTTTAATGAAATAAGTTTGGACAATCGTAAAAATATTACCTACTACCCAATATAATGATAATGCTGCTGGGAAAGATACAGCAAAAACAACAATCATGATTGGCATAATGTATAACATCATTTTCATTTGTGGGTTATCTTGCATACCTTGCATCATCATTTTTTGCTGCAAGAATGTCGTAGCACCAGCGACTATCGGCAAAATAAAATATGGATCTTTATTCCCAAGATCAAACCACAAGAAAGTATGATTAGCAATTTCTGTTGTTCTCATAATAGCATGGTAAAAACCAATTAAAATTGGCATTTGAATGATTAGTGGAAAACATCCTGCTAACGGGTTAACGCCATGCTTTTGAAATAAAGCCATTGTTTCTTGCTGAAGCTTTTGTTGCGTATTTGGATCTTTTGATGCATATTTTTGTTGAAGCGCTTTTATTTCAGGCTGAATAGCCTGCATTGCCTTTGAATTTTGAGTTTGCTTGATCATTAACGGTAAAATAACTAAGCGAATAATGATTGTAACAATAATGATAGAAAGTCCATAGTTTTGCCCGAATAAATCAGCAAAATACGTAATTAACCAGGATAATGGATAAACAAAATACTGATTCCATATTCCCTCACTCTCTGGAGTAATTGGTTCATTAATTTGCGCACATGCTGATAAAACCGCTAATAGACCAATTAAGGTCATTACAAGTGCGATTCTTTTTTTCAAACTCCCTTCCTCCTTCTTCCACTTCCATATGTATAATTGATTTTATCATTTTTATTATGATATTTCCTTCTTAAATTCTTTTATATCTTCTTTAATTTTTCTATATTTATTTTTCTTGTGAACGCTTTGGCAATTTTTAAAACATGAAGTAAACTTTTTTTTGTCTCTTGGAAATTCATTTCCGCTGTAGGTTTACGAGCAATGATAACATAATCCATATTTTGCTTCAGATCTTCCTGAAGTTCTAGAAAAACCTGCCTTACATATCTTTTAATTTGATTTCGAATGACAGCTTTTCCAATTTTTTTACTAACAGACAAACCGATTCTCATCTCATTTTGCTCTGGCTTTTCAAGCATATAAACAACAAATTGTCGATTTGCTACTGATACGCCATTTTTAAAAACCTCTTGAAATTCATCGTTCTTTTTAATTCTATTCCGTTTGTTCACAAAAACTCACTCCGGCGCTTGCACTTTTCTTTGTCCAGCTCCAGCGCCCAGCGACTCGAAAAACTTCACCCGCCTCCCTACGATAAGTCAACATCGACTCGCTTTCGCTTGTCGTGTTTCCTTTATCTCAGTCGGTGTGCTCCAGTTTTTGCGTCGCTGAACGGGCGCTTACGCTTTTCAATTTATCTAGAAAAAAAACCACTGATCTTATTCAGTGGCTTATGCTGATAATACTTTTCTTCCTTTTCGACGACGACGAGCTAGAACATTACGTCCATTCGATGTGCTCATGCGGCTACGAAAACCATGTACCTTCTTGTGCTTACGATTTTTTGGTTGATAAGTACGTTTCATTATATTTGCACCTCCCTGAGGAAAAACTCTTAAAGACAGTCCTAATTATTATAGAAAACGATTCTCGCAATGTCAATGCATTATTGTTAGTCAAGTTTCATTAAACAAGTTAACTAAAATCCACTAAAATTCGTCATGTGGATATCTTTATCGACATTTTTTTTACTATTCACGAGTTATCTACAAGCTTTACACAAAATATGGTGTTGTTGATAACTTCAGTCCACAAGGGGTGGTGGTTGTGGATAATACAGCGAAAACCATTGCAATAAAAGGGTTTATTTGATATTATATTTGTGTTTTCTCTTTTTGATTTTTCTAGATTATCCACAACTGTTAATAACATGTGGATATGTTTATTAAGATTTGTGAGGAATTTTGTCCCCAACTTTGTGGAAAACGTCGAATAAGCACTTTTCTACTATATTATATAGTTATACACTTTTGTAATTGAATTTATTTTTATACATTCATATACATTGCTAGGAATAAGGGTGTACAAAAGCTATACATAAAATAAAAAATAAGGAGGGAGTACGTCTAAAATGGAAAATATTTCGGATTTATGGACCAGGGCATTAGAAGTGATCCAAACAAAACTAAGCAAACCAAGTTTCGAAACATGGTTGAAGGCGACAAAGGCCCACTCATTACAAAATGATACGTTAGTTATTACGGCACCAAATGATTTTGCACGTGACTGGCTTGAATCCCGCTATTCAAATCTAATTGCCGAAACAATTCTTGATATTACTGGGGCAGAGTTAGAAATAAAATTTGTTATACCTCAATCGCAACTTGATGAAGAGCTTCCATTTGATGATGGGGCAAAAAAGAAAAAAACAGAAGACCATTTTGAAGAAACAACTCAAAGCATGCTTATTCCTAAATATACATTTGATACATTTGTCATCGGTTCAGGGAATCGTTTCGCCCATGCAGCTTCCCTTGCAGTTGCGGAAGCACCAGCAAAAGCATATAATCCGCTCTTTATTTATGGGGGCGTCGGACTTGGAAAAACACATTTAATGCATGCCATTGGCCATTATGTGCTTGAGCATAACCCAAATGCAAAAGTGGTATACTTATCATCTGAAAAGTTTACAAATGAATTTATTAACTCTATTCGTGATAATAAAGCGATTGAATTCCGTAATAAATACCGAAAAGTAGATGTCCTGTTAATTGATGATATTCAATTTTTGGCTGGAAAAGAATCAACACAAGAAGAGTTTTTCCATACGTTTAATGCTTTACATGAAGAAAGCAAACAAATTGTCATTTCAAGTGACCGCCCACCTAAGGAAATCCCTACACTAGAGGATCGGCTGCGTTCAAGGTTCGAATGGGGGCTTATTACAGATATTACGCCGCCCGATTTAGAAACGAGAATTGCGATCTTACGTAAAAAAGCAAAAGCTGAAGGTCTCGATATTTCAAACGAAGTCATGATCTACATTGCCAATCAAATTGATACCAATATTCGTGAATTAGAAGGGGCGTTAATTCGCGTTGTAGCCTATTCTTCTTTAATCAATAAAGATATTAATGCAGATTTAGCTGCTGAAGCCCTAAAAGATATCATTCCAGGTACAAAGACGAAAGTGATTACAATTCAAGAAATTCAGCGCGTTGTTGGAGAATTCTATCACATAAAATTAGACGATTTTAAAGCGAAGAAAAGAACGAAATCAGTGGCATTCCCTAGGCAAATTGCCATGTATTTATCTAGAGAACTTACTGACTCTTCCCTGCCGAAAATTGGGGAGGAATTTGGCGGAAGGGACCATACAACTGTCCTCCATGCCCATGAGAAAATTTCTAAGCTCATCCAAACAGATGCGGAATTCGGGCGGACAATCCAAGAAATTGAAGAAAAGCTGAAATTATAACTTTATGGATAATGTGAATAACATGAACCTACTTATATACAGTCTATCCACATGTGGATAGACTCTCATACTATTCGAAAAATACAGTTATCCACAAATTCACAAGCCCTACTATTACTATTATTATTTTTTTTATTTTAAAAATAATATAGATATGCCAACCAGTTTGAAAATTTGCAAATAGGAGGCATTTAAAATGCAAATTACGATTCAACAAAATAAGTTAGTACAAGCAGTTAATGATGTAATGAAAGCTGTATCATCGAAAACAACGATTCAAATTTTAACTGGAATAAAAATAACAACAACTGAAGATGGTGTAACATTAACAGGTAGTGATTCTGATATTTCAATTGAAAGCTTTATTCCAGCTATAGAAGAAGGTTATCAACATGTGGATATCAAAAAAACAGGCAGTATCGTCTTACAAGCTAAATATTTTAGTGAAATCGTAAAAAAACTACCGAAGGAAACGGTTGATATCGAGGTTGAAGATAATTTTTCTACGAAGATTATTTCTGGAAGTGCTGAATTTAACTTAATTGGACTTGATCCTGAGGAATATCCGCAGCTTCCTAAAGTTTCAGATAATCATGCTTTTCAAATACCAATTGATCTTCTTAAGCAAATGACAAGACAAACGGTATTTGCCGTATCCAATTCAGAGACGAGGCCTATTTTAACAGGAGTTAACTGGCGAATTGAAAATAATGAATTAATTTGTGTCGCAACAGATAGCCACCGCTTAGCGATGAGAAAAGCGCCAATTGAAAGTGGGGAATTAGCTGATTTTTCAAGCGTAGTCATTCCAGGAAAAAGCTTAAATGAACTAAATAAAATATTAGAAGATAAAAATGAGTTAATTGATATTGTTATAACGGGAAATCAAATTTTATTTAAAACAAAATATTTGTTATTCTTCTCAAGACTTTTAGAAGGAAATTATCCAGATACATCTAGGTTAATTCCGACAGATTTTAAGACCGAAGTCATTATTGCCGCTAAAGATTTCCTTCAGGCAATTGACCGGGCATCGCTACTTGCAAGGGAAGGAAAAAATAATGTTGTTAAGCTAACTACATATGAAAATGGGAGTGTTCAGATTTCCACGGTTTTACCTGAAGTTGGTAAGGTAGAAGAATATGTTCAGAGTGAATCTTTAACAGGAGATGAATTAAAAATCTCATTTAGTGCTAAATACATGATGGATGCTTTGAAGACCCTTGATAGTACAGATATAAGGATTAGTTTTACTAGTGCGATGCGCCCGTTTTTAATTCGCCCTATAGATAATGATTCGATTCTTCAACTGATCTTACCAATTAGAACATATTAACTAAAGAAAAAGAAAGCTCATCAGGAACAAAGAAAAAGTTCCTGTTAGCTTTCTTTTATATTTTCAAACAATTTAGTACAATAAAGTAATAGGCAACGAAATAAAATGTTACAATTGAAGGTGTGAAATGAATGACAAACGAAGTTCCTATTTCAACGGAGACAATTACATTAGGCCAATTTTTAAAACTGGCAGGAATTATTGATACAGGTGGGGCGGTTAAATGGTTTTTAAGTGAACATGAAGTGTTTGTAAATGGCCAACCTGAAAATCGCCGTGGAAAAAAGCTATATCATCATGATGAAGTTACTGTAAGTGGCAAAGGGAGCTATAAAGTAATTTCCTCAACTGTTCGTGAAGTATGATAGCAAGAATTGGGGTGTCTCCCTTTGTTTTTATCTGAACTTGTATTAACACATTACCGAAATTATAACAAAATTAAGCTTTCTTTTGAAAATAAAGTAAATGTGATCCTTGGAGAAAATGCGCAAGGGAAAACAAATTTATTGGAAAGTATTTATGTTTTGGCGATTGCTAAATCACACCGAACATCTAAAGATAAAGAATTAATCAAATGGGATGAAGAATATGCTAAAATAGAAGGAAGAGTCCAAAAAAGACTAAATGCCCTCTCTCTTGAGTTAATTATTGCTAATAAGGGTAAAAAAGCAAAAATCAATTCATTGGAACAAAAAAAGTTAAGCGGTTATATTGGTTCACTGAATGCTGTGATGTTTGCACCTGAGGATTTAAATCTTGTCAAAGGTAGTCCTCAGGTTCGTCGACGTTTTATAGATATTGAGATCGGGCAAGTGATGCCTGTTTATATGCATGCCCTTAACCAGTATTACCATATTTTACAGCAGCGAAATCATTTATTAAAACAGTACAATCGCGACCCTATGAAAAATAAAGTGATGTTAGAAATATTAACGACCCAGCTTATTGATGTTGCGGTAAAAATTACGCAGAGAAGAGTTCATTTCTTGCATTTATTGCAAAACTGGGCTGAACCGATTCATTACAGCATCTCAAGAGGCTTGGAAACGTTGAAAATCCAGTATAAACCATCGATTGATGTATCAGAGGGTATGGATTTGTCAAAAATGGTAGAAGTATACTACGAAAAATTCGCCAAGCTTAAAGATAAGGAAATTGATAGGGGGATTACATTAGCTGGCCCACATCGTGATGACATGCAGTTTTTTGTGAATGATAAAGATGTTCAAGTTTACGGTTCACAAGGACAGCAGCGGACGACAGCGTTATCCATTAAACTAGCTGAAATTGAATTAATAAAAGCAGAGGTTGGAGAATATCCGATTCTTCTTTTAGATGATGTACTCTCAGAGCTTGATGACTATAGACAATCGCACTTACTTAACACCATTCAAGATAAAGTTCAAACATTTGTAACAACGACAAGTGTGGAAGGAATAGATCATGAAACATTAAAAAGAGCTGCCAAATTTCATGTAACAGCCGGTATGATTGAAAAGTCCGATTAAAAGGTGGAAAAAGGTGCATGTTTATCCATTTAGGTGAAAATATTGTAATCCAAATGAAAGAGATTATTGCGATTGTTAACAAGGATTTAGTAAAAGAATCAGCGATGCTCAGTGAGTTTGTTGAAGTCAATATGAAAAAAAATAATATTGTTACTATTTCAAATGGAACGGTTAAATCCATTGTAATTACTGAAAGTAAAGTATATTTTTCACCATTATCGACCGTTAGTTTAAAAAAACGTTCACAATATGCTTCAGAATTAGAAACGAAGAACGAATAATAGAAGTCCACAAAGAAAGTGAAGGTGATTTCAGTGGCGATGGAAGAAAATCAAACAATCACAGAACAGAATTATGATGCAAACCAAATACAAGTTCTAGAGGGATTAGAAGCGGTAAGAAAACGTCCAGGAATGTATATTGGGTCTACTAGTGGAAGAGGTCTGCATCACCTTGTTTGGGAAATCGTTGATAATAGTATTGATGAGGCATTAGCAGGCTATTGTTCAGAAATTAAGGTTATGATTGAAAACGATAATAGTATTACTGTCGAAGACAATGGACGTGGTATTCCCGTTGGTATTCAAGAGAAAATGGGGAGACCGGCCGTAGAGGTTATTATGACTGTCCTCCATGCTGGCGGTAAATTTGGCGGTGGTGGCTATAAAGTCTCCGGTGGTCTACATGGTGTTGGTGCATCAGTTGTTAACGCCTTATCAACTGAGTTAGAAGTATTTGTTCATCTTGATGGTAAAATTCATTATATTAAATTTGAAAGAGGCACTGTTGTTCAAGAGTTGTCTGTCATTGGTGAAACAGATCGAACAGGGACAATTGTCCATTTTAGTCCAGACCCTGAAATTTTCGAAGAAACAACTGTATACGAGTATGATATATTAGCTACTCGCCTTCGTGAATTAGCATTTTTAAATCGCGGTCTTCATATCACGATTGAAGATAAACGACCAGAAGGAAAAACACAAAGCTGGTGTTATGAAGGCGGTATTATCTCTTATGTCGAACATTTAAACCGTTCCCGTGAGGTTATTCATGAAGAACCGGTCTATGTTATGGGCGAGAAGGATGGAATTACGGCTGAAGTTGCCCTTCAGTACAATGATAGCTATGTTAGTAATATATATTCTTTCGCAAATAATATTCATACATACGAAGGTGGTACGCATGAAGTAGGTTTTAAAACAGCTTTAACACGGGTCATTAATGATTATGCGCGAAAAAGTGGTATTTTTAAAGAAAATGATCAGAATTTAATCGGTGATGATGTTCGTGAAGGGTTAACAACGATTATTTCCATAAAACATCCAAATCCTCAATTTGAAGGACAAACGAAAACGAAGCTTGGTAACAGTGAAGTAAGAGCTATTGTCGATGCGATTTTCTCAGAACAATTAGATAAATTTTTAATGGAAAATCCTTCAGTAGGTAAAAAGATTGTTGAAAAAGGAATAATGGCTTCACGGGCGAGAATTGCTGCTAAAAAGGCAAGAGAGCTTACACGCCGTAAAGGGGCCTTAGAAATTTCTAGCCTACCTGGAAAGCTAGCTGATTGTTCATCAAAAGATGCATCTATTAGTGAATTATATATTGTTGAGGGTGATTCTGCGGGTGGTTCAGCTAAGTCAGGAAGGGATCGTCATTTTCAAGCGATACTCCCACTACGTGGTAAAATTCTTAACGTAGAGAAGGCGCGTTTGGATAGAATTTTATCTAATAATGAAATTCGGACGATTATTACAGCACTTGGAACTGGTATTGGTGAAGATTTTGATATTACAAAAGCGAGATATCATAAAGTTGTTATTATGACAGATGCCGATGTAGACGGGGCTCATATTCGAACACTCATTTTAACATTTTTCTACCGCTTTATGAGACCGATTATTGAAAATGGTTATATTTATATAGCTCAGCCGCCTTTATATAAAGTACAGCAAGGTAAAAAGATTGAGTATGCCTATAATGATCGTGAATTAGAAAAAATATTAGCAGAATTACCTGATAATCCGAAACCAGGTATTCAACGCTATAAAGGTCTTGGTGAGATGAATCCAGAGCAGTTATGGGAAACTACAATGGATCCAGAAGTACGAACATTGCTTCAAGTTCAGCTTAAAGATGCTATGGAGGCAGATGAAATATTTGAAATTTTGATGGGGGATCATGTAGAACCTAGGCGTGAATTTATTCAAGAAAATGCCCGTTATGTTAAAAATCTAGATGTATAGAGAGGAGGGGCCTAATATGCAGGAAGAACGTCAATCAATTCAAGAAATTAATTTAAGCACCGAAATGAAGTCATCCTTTTTAGATTACGCCATGAGTGTTATTGTTTCTCGTGCTTTACCAGATGTAAGGGATGGTTTAAAGCCAGTGCATCGAAGAATTTTGTATGCGATGAATGAATTAGGTAATACAGCAGATAAAGCGCATAAAAAATCTGCCCGTATTGTTGGTGATGTAATTGGTAAGTATCATCCACACGGTGATTCTGCGGTTTATGAAGCAATGGTGCGGATGGCTCAGGATTTTAACTTTCGCTATATGTTAGTCGATGGCCATGGAAACTTTGGATCGGTAGACGGCGACCCAGCAGCAGCGATGCGTTATACTGAGGCGCGAATGTCGAAGATTGCAATGGAAATGATCCGTGATATAAATAAAGATACGATTGACTATCAAGACAACTATGATGGTTCAGAAAGAGAACCAGTTGTAATGCCCGCAAGATTTCCTAACCTTTTAGTGAACGGTGCTTCAGGGATTGCGGTAGGGATGGCAACTAATATTCCGCCGCATCAATTAGGTGAAGTAATTGATGGAGTTTTAGCTGTTAGTCGAGATCGTGAGATTACAGTTGCAGAACTAATGGAAATAATCCCAGGCCCTGATTTTCCAACAGCTGGGCAAATCTTGGGGCGAAGCGGGATTCGCCGTGCCTATGAAACTGGGAAAGGTTCAATCACGCTTCGAGCTAATTCATTTATTGAAGAAAAAGCGAATGGAAGACAAGCGATAATTATTGATGAAATCCCGTATCAAGTAAACAAAGCAAGGCTCATTGAGAGAATTGCTGAGCTTGTCCACGAGAAGAAAATCGAGGGCATTTCCGACCTTCGTGATGAATCAGACCGCAATGGTATGCGAATTGTCATTGAAGTTAAGCGTGATGCTAATGCCAATGTTCTTTTAAATAATTTATATAAACAAACGGCATTGCAGACAAGTTTCGGAATTAACATGCTTGCACTTGTTGATGGTCATCCAAAGGTATTGAATTTAAAACAAATGTTAAGTCATTATCTTGACCATCAAATTGTGATTATTCGCCGTAGAACAGAGTTTGAGCTTCGGAAAGCGGAAGCGCGCGCCCATATTTTAGAAGGTCTCAGAATAGCCCTTGACCATATAGATGAAATTATTTCCTTAATTCGCAGCTCACAAACAACGGATATTGCGAGACAAGGGTTAATGGAGCGTTTCAATTTAAGCGAAAAGCAAGCACAAGCTATTTTAGATATGCGCTTACAGCGTCTAACTGGATTAGAGCGTGAAAAGATTGAGGAAGAATATCAAGAGCTTATTAAGCTTATTGCTGAATTAAAAGCAATATTAGCAGATGAGGAAAAAGTGCTTGATATTATTCGTGAAGAATTAACGGAAATAAAAGAGAGATTTAATGATAAGCGCCGTACTGAAATTATTTCTGGTAGCTTTGGCGATATTGAAGATGAAGATTTAATTCCCGAGCAAAGCATTGTTATATCGTTAACCCATGGAGGCTATATTAAGCGTTTGCCAGCTGCTACTTATAGAAGCCAACGCAGAGGTGGACGAGGTGTTCAAGGAATGGGAACAAATGAAGATGATTTTGTTGAACATTTGCTATCTACTTCTACTCACAATACAATTTTGTTTTTTAGTAATAAAGGCAAGGTATACCGCCTTAAAGGTTATGAGATTCCAGAATTTGGACGGACAGCTAAAGGGATTCCGATCATTAATTTATTAGAAATTGAAAAAGATGAATCGATACATGCCGTCATCCCAGTCGAAGAGTTTTTGGATGATTGGTACTTATTTTTTGCGACGAAACATGGTGTTGTCAAACGTTCACCGCTATCTTCTTTTGCAAATATTCGTAGGGGTGGACTTATTGCTTTACACCTTCGCGAAGGTGATGAAGTAATATCTGTTGGCCTTACAGATGGCCATAAAGAGATTATGATTGGTACGATGAATGGAATGTTAATTCGTTTTAATGAGACGGATGTTCGTTCAATGAGCCGATTAGCTACTGGTGTAAGGGGTATTAATCTTAATGAGGATGACTATGTAATTGGCATGGAAATTATTGAAGGAAAAGAAGATGTCCTCGTCGTAACTCGTAATGGATACGGCAAACGTACGCCTTTATCTGAATACCGTATGCAAAGCCGCGGCGGAAAAGGGATAAAAACTTGTAATATAACTGAGAAAAATGGCCCGTTGTCAGCTGTTAAAGCTGTAACTGGTGAAGAAGATTTAATGTTAATTACGGAAAGCGGTATTGTGATTCGTATGGCTGTTGATACAATTTCGATTACTGGCCGGAATACACAAGGTGTTAAATTAATGAGACTTGATGACCATGAAGTTGTTTCAACAGTAGCAAAGGTTGAGCGGGAAGAAGAAGAGGATGAAAATCAATTAGATGAAGTAGAGGTAGGTCAGGAGGAAACTGGAGAGGATACTCCGAAATCTGAACAAGAAGAATAAGTATGTTCGAAGAGAGATAAACATTACAGTGTCTGGCATCCATATGCATACAATATGTTAGTTGCGAATAATCACCGGTTAACTAATCAATATATTGCAATATGGTGGCAGACACTTTTCTTATTGAATATTAAAGGGGGGAGGAACTTTATGAGAGTCAATCCGAATCAAGTAACAGAGGGATGTATGGTATCAGAAGATGTCTTTTCGCTTACGCAAATACCGATTGTTCCTAAAAATACTGTATTAACGAGTAAAAATTTGGAGTTTATTAAGGCCTTTTTAATCCAAGATATACAAATTGAATCTACCCTAGTAACTGGAGAACCATTCAAGCCTAGTCAAGTTATTCAGGAAGAGGTTGTGCAGAAGAAAGTAGAAGCTGCTCAACAAGGATTAGTAGAGCTTTATTTAAAGGCTGTGCAAGGGTATAAAAAGCTTTTTTTAGGGTGGCAATCAGGTATAGCAGTTGATATGCCATCTGTTAGGGGCATCGTCGTCCCTGTTATTGAAAAGGCATTAGAAACACCGAGAGAAATATTCTCACTTCACCATTATTGTATTGCTGAAGATTATTTATATCATCACGCGATAACTGTTGCGGCTTTATCAGCCTTGTTAGCTAAAAATCTGAATTTTACTAAAGGTGATTGTATACAAATTGGCTTAGCAGGAGCCATGATTGATTGTGGGATGGCGAAAATTCCACCAAAAATTTTTAATAAAAAAGGCTATTTGACTAGGGAAGAATATGATGAAGTGAAAAAACATCCTATTTATAGCTATATTCTTCTTAAAGATATTAAGTTTCTTAAAGAAGAAGTGAAAAAAGCAGTATATCAGCATCATGAAAGAATTGATGGCAGCGGCTATCCAAATGGTGTAAATTCCGATTATATCTACCCTTATGAAAGAATCATATCTGTCGCAGATGTGTATCATGCGATGACATCAGAAAGAAATTACCATAGTAAACAGTCACCATTTAAAGTATTGGAATCTATTTTACAGGATCAATTTGGAAAATTTGATGTGAGGGTTGTTCAAGCATTAACAACGATTATGACTAATTTTTCTTCTGGTACGAAAGTTCGCTTGTCAAATAGTGAGACCGGGGAAATTGTCTTTATTGAGCAAAAGTACCCGACAAGACCAATGGTTAGATTAGATGCCACTGGGGAAATCATCCAACTCATTAAACATCGCGATCTTTATATTGAAGAAATATTATAAGTGATAGGATTGCATCTTGCATCTTAATATTGATATCTATACATATTTGTATAAGACGGTATTAGGTAGTAAGAGGCAATCCCTTTTTTCTATAGTTTGGCTTGTAAATAGTGATTTATAAGATAAGGAATTTTCATGTGGGTAACACTTAAAAAATGCTCAATAAACGGGTAATCTAGACTATCAAATCCATGTAACAGCTCACCCCACCATTCTGTCTCATATCTGCTAATCATACTTAAATTATAAAGCAGCAAATAATGTGTCATGATTTCAGGAAGATATATAAATTGTTCTTTATCAATCGGAATATGTAGTGTGTTTTCATAATAATCAAATTGTATCGGTGCACAATCATTCGGATTGATTGTACAGGTTAATTGCAACTGAAAAAATAGGGGCTGTTTTTCAATATTCTTTTCGTTTTCGAGCAGCTGATGTTCAAAAGGTAAGCATTTTTTTAGAAAACTGGTAAATCGTTCAATCGTCATATGTAAATGATCCAAAATATTTGCAGGAATGAAAAGGGCTTTGTCATGGAATCCAGCAATTTTGTAATTTTGTTGTTTTTCCATACTTATTTGAAAGAGGTAGTTTAATTCGGGAATACGTGCTAAAAGGAATTCCATTGTATATTTTTCAGCATCCAAACTTTGTTCCATGTGGAACATTTTTGCAGCAACATGTGTAAAAAGACCATTTTTTTGGACTTTTACTTCATCTCTTAAAAAATCATAGTCTCTTTTCTTTCTTTTTCTTGTTGTAACCCCATGGGCTAGTACAGTGGAGGATTCTGGATAAGCCGGGTCTACCGTGAGCAAGCACGCTTTAAGAAGCTGAACCATTCCGTAGAATAGGAGAATTGGTTTAATTGAGAAAGGTGCCTGAGTTGCAAGCTGATAATAGCTTTTTCCATGGTCTAAATAGTAAATGAATGGATAGCAGTTTTCGTAGCTTTTTTTTTCCGAATCCTCGATGCCGCTTTTTTTGTAGCATTGCAACAGGTATTTTTGTGCATTCATTGAGGAATAAAAGATGGAGAAGGATTTCCAG
The DNA here is from genome assembly GCA_012842745.1 of Bacillus sp. (in: firmicutes). Classification (NCBI taxonomy): domain Bacteria; kingdom Bacillati; phylum Bacillota; class Bacilli; order Caryophanales; family Bacillaceae; genus Bacillus; species Bacillus sp. (in: firmicutes). The sequence goes on from DUSF01000057.1 coordinate 57,684, forward strand.
ATAGAATTCCAAGAGCTCACCATGGCTAAACCTCCAAATTAACATAATTTTTAAATTATTTGTCGAAGTAATTGTCGTTCCTTGACAGTAGTGTGTCCAATTGTTAAGCTAACTAATAATATTTTCAGGAAATTTCATAAGAGGGAGAAGATTTTACCATGTGGGAAAGTAAATTTAGTAAAGAAGGATTAACATTTGATGATGTCTTGTTAGTTCCAGCGCGTTCTTCGGTATTACCGAAAGATGTTGTTGTGAAGACAGCACTTTCAGAGACGTTGAAATTGAATATTCCCTTAATTAGTGCTGGTATGGATACAGTAACAGAAGCGGATATGGCAATTTCGATTGCTAGACAGGGTGGGCTCGGCATTATCCATAAAAATATGCCGCTTGAAGAGCAAGCTGAGCAGGTTGATAAAGTAAAACGTTCAGAAAGCGGTGTTATTACAAACCCATTTTATTTAACACCAGACCAGCTAGTTTCTGATGCCGAAAATTTAATGGGAAAATACCGTATTTCTGGTGTCCCAATTGTTAATAACGAAGATGAATTAAAGCTTGTTGGGATTTTAACGAATCGTGACTTACGCTTTATTCAAGATTACTCTATTAAAATCTCTGATGTAATGACGAAAGAAAACTTAGTAACGGCTCCGGTGGGTACAACACTTGCGCAAGCAGAACAAATACTCCAAAAACACAAAATTGAAAAATTACCGTTAGTGGATGATAACGGAATTTTAAAAGGATTAATCACAATCAAGGATATTGAAAAAGTAATCGAATATCCGAATTCAGCAAAAGACAGCCACGGTAGATTATTGGTTGGTGCAGCTGTTGGTGCAACTGTTGATGCGTTGATGCGTGTAGAAGCTTTAGTAAAAGCAGGCGTAGATGTTATTGTTCTTGATACAGCACATGGCCATTCTGAAGGTGTACTAAATAAAGTTCGTGAAATTAGAAATGCTTACCCAGACTTAAATATTATTGCTGGTAATGTTGCAACAGCTGAAGGCACAAAAGCTTTAATTGAAGCTGGTGCTAATGTTATTAAGGTTGGAATTGGTCCTGGTTCTATTTGTACAACCCGTGTTGTTGCAGGTGTTGGTGTGCCGCAAATTACAGCTGTATATGATTGTGCTACCGAAGCTAGAAAGCACGGTGTTCCAATTATCGCTGATGGTGGTATTAAGTATTCAGGTGATATTGTTAAGGCTCTTGCAGCTGGTGCACATGCTGTAATGCTAGGCAGTATTTTTGCAGGAACAACGGAAAGTCCAGGGGAAACGGAAATTTTCCAAGGGCGTCGTTTTAAGGTCTATCGTGGCATGGGCTCTGTTGGGGCAATGGAAAGAGGTAGCAAAGATCGTTATTTCCAAGAAGAAAATCAAAAATTTGTTCCAGAGGGAATTGAAGGACGTGTTCCATATAAAGGCCCTCTTGCCGATATGATATATCAATTAGTAGGTGGACTTCGTTCTGGTATGGGGTATTGTGGTACAAAAGACTTAGATTCTTTACGCGAAAATGGGCAATTTATTAGAATGACTGGTGCTGGCTTGCGTGAAAGTCATCCACATGATGTCCAAATTACGAAAGAATCACCAAACTATTCAGTGTAAAAAATAGGAAAAATTGGATGCATTCTTTTTGTTTAACAGAGGAGCTTTTCCTCTGTTTTTTTTATAGTAAATTTGATAGAATAGCCGTTGGAGTTGTTCGGCGCATTTGATTAAGGGGAGGGATTGAATTTGAAAAGATTTACGAGAAATAAAGGCTTCATATATAGTTTGCTAACACTCTTTTTATTAACGACCTTTTTAGCGAATTTTCCTACTAAAGCGGGTGCAGTAGAATTAGGACTTGAAGCAGAGGCTGCTATTTTAGTTGATGGTAACTCTGGGAAAATATTGTATGAATTAAACCCCGATATGACGTTACCCCCGGCAAGTATGTCAAAAATGATGACAGAATATTTATTGTTAGAGGCTATTCATAGTAAGAAGGTTAGCTGGGACCAAGAAGTATCAATTACTGATTATGTATACAAAGTCTCACAAAATACAAAACTATCAAATGTTCCACTAAGAAAAGATATAAAATACACAGTAAGAGAGCTTTATGAGTCGATGGCCATCTATTCGGCAAACGGGTCTGCAATTGCTCTTGCTGAAACAATCGCTGGCTCGGAAACGAATTTTGTGCAAATGATGAATAAAAAAGCGCAAGAGCTAGGAATGGAAGATGCGAAGTTTGTCAATTCGACAGGTTTAAATAATAAGGACTTATATGGCATGCATCCGAAGGGTACAGGCGAAACAGATGAGAATATGATGTCATCACGCTCTGTTGCCACACTTGCTTACCGGTTAATTAATGATTATCCAGAAGTGTTGGAAACAGCGAGCATTCCTTTTAAGAAGTTTACAAAAGGAATTGATGGCGAAGGCATTAGCATGTTGAACTGGAATGCAATGTTACCTAATATTCCAGGATATTTACAGCAATTTGCTTATCAAGGTGTTGACGGCATTAAGACAGGATCAACGGAGTTAGCTGGCTATTGCTTTACAGGAACAGCAAAACGTAATGGCATGAGACTTATTAGTGTTGTTATGCGGACAAAATCGCAATATGCTAGGTTTGAAGAAACGAAAAAACTATTTGATTATGGATTTAGCAATTTTGCAGAAAAAGAATTATTCCCTGCAAACTATCAAATGGAAAAACAAGATGTTTTAAAAGTTGAAAAAGGAAAAGAAAAAAATGTGCAAATTGCTACAAAGGAAGCGTTGAAAACAGTCGTAAAATCAAATGAAGAAGAGCTTTATCAACCGAAGCTAGTTCTAGATAAAAAAGCTCTTACAAAAGATGGTACATTAGTTGCCCCCGTTAAAAAAGGCCAAAAGGTTGGCTACTTAACATATGAATATAAGGGTGAAAATAATTATGGCTATTTAGTTAATGATGGTGGGGTTCATGAAAAAGTAGCAGTTGTAGCCCAAGCAGATGTAGAAAAAGCAAATTGGTTTTCACTAACATTGCGGGCAATAGGTGGTTTTTTTGCTGATATTTGGTCAAGTGTTGCCGGTGGTATAAAAGGTTTATTTTAGTAAATTTTTACTAAATCCATAAAATCAAGGACAGAATATTAAAGTATTCCTAGTTGATTTTATGGTTTTTATTATTTTTTCAAAATTAAAATAGGAATTTACGGCGTTTTAGGTTAAAATAATGGACAGGCCTTTATTTGTAAATGATAAAATAAAGAAATAAAATAATGTAATGATTACATACATTTAGGAGGAGTTTTTTAATGTCACAAAATATTGGAACAGAACGAGTAAAACGCGGAATGGCTGAAATGCAAAAAGGCGGCGTTATAATGGACGTTGTTAATGCAGAACAAGCTAAAATTGCCGAAGCTGCAGGGGCTGTAGCTGTAATGGCGCTTGAGCGTGTACCAGCAGATATTCGCGCAGCGGGCGGAGTTGCTCGTATGGCTGACCCAACGATTGTTGAAGAGGTAATGGGAGCTGTGTCAATTCCTGTTATGGCAAAGGCTCGTATCGGCCATATTGTCGAAGCGCGTGTTTTAGAGGCGATGGGAGTAGACTATATTGATGAAAGTGAAGTTTTAACACCTGCTGATGAGGTGTATCATATTAATAAGCGTGAATATACAGTACCATTTGTATGTGGCTGCCGTGACTTAGGAGAAGCATTACGACGTATTGGTGAAGGTGCTTCAATGCTTCGTACAAAGGGTGAGCCTGGAACTGGTAACATTGTTGAGGCTGTTCGTCATATGCGTATGGTGCAATCACAAATTCGCCAAGTTGCGGCAATGTCAGAAGATGAGTTAATGACATTTGCTAAGAATATTCAAGCGCCATTTGAATTAGTTCTACAAATTAAGCGCGAAGGAAAACTTCCTGTTGTAAACTTTGCTGCTGGTGGTGTAGCAACACCTGCTGACGCTGCGTTAATGATGCAATTAGGAGCAGACGGCGTATTCGTTGGTTCAGGAATCTTTAAATCTGATAATCCTGAGAAGTTTGCTCGTGCAATTGTTGAAGCAACAACACATTATCAAGATTATAAATTGATTGCGGAGCTTTCAAAAGATTTAGGGACAGCTATGAAAGGTATCGAAATTTCATCATTACAACCAAGCGAACGCATGCAAGAACGTGGTTGGTAAATAGAAAGCCGGAGCTAGACAGAAAAAGGAGTAATGTAACATGGTTAAAGTAGGGGTTTTAGCTCTGCAAGGGGCGGTAAGAGAACATATTCGCGCACTTGAAGCAGCAGGTGCAGAGGCTGTTCAAATTAAAAAGGTTGAACAACTACAGGATATTGATGGCCTTGTATTCCCTGGTGGAGAAAGCACGACCATGAGACGTTTAATTGATAAATATGGCTTTTTCGAGCCGTTAAAGGAATTTGGTAAAAGTGGTAAGCCGATCTTCGGCACTTGTGCCGGTCTTATTTTAATGGCAACGAAAATTGCTGGTCAAGAAGATGCCCATTTAGGTTTACTCGATATGACGGTCGAGCGCAATGCCTTTGGTCGTCAAGTAGACAGTTTTGAGGCAAGCCTTATGATTACCGATGTTGCTGATGATTTTATCGGTGTGTTTATCCGTGCTCCAAGAATTCTTGAAGTTGGCAAAGATGTTGAGATTATTTGTAAGCATAAGGACAAAATTGTCGCTGTTAGACAGGATCATTACTTAGCTTGTTCATTCCATCCAGAATTAACAGACGACCATCGCTTGGCTGAGTATTTTGTTAAAATGGTGGAAGCAGCAAAAGAAAAATTAGCTGTATAAAAGCTGGAGAAGTGTGGTAAAATAAAGGCATAAATACTAATATAAACAGTGTTGAAGGGAACTAGTAGCATTATTTCTTTTTCCAAGAGAGTCGGTGGCCGGTGAAAACCGATAAAAGAGTAATGTGAATCCATCCCCGAGCAAAATATTGAACAGCATTTTTGGCTAAGTAAATATTTTCGGTTTAAAGACCGTTATGATTGTGAGTGGAAAAAGAGCCTATGCTTTTTTTCAATCAGGGTGGCAACGCGGGTTAACTCTCGTCCCTTTTTATAGGGACGGGAGTTTTTTATATTTATTAAAGGAGGAATCAACGATGCTTGACATGAAATTTTTACGAGAAAATTTTGCAGAAATTAAACAAAAACTGCAATGCCGTGGCGAGGATTTAGGAGATTTTGACCGTTTTGGCGAATTGGATGCTAAACGTCGTGAGCTTATTGCTGAAGGTGAAGAACTTAAAAGCAAGCGTAATGAAGTTTCAAAACAAGTTTCCGTTTTAAAACGAGAAAAGCAGGATGCTGACCATCTTATCGTTGAAATGCGTGAAGTTGGTGACCGTATTAAAGTGATTGACGATGAGCTTCGCATTGTGGAAGAAGATTTACAGCAATTATTATTATCTATTCCAAATGTTCCACATGAAACAGTGCCTGTTGGTGAGTCTGAAGATGATAATGTTGTTGTCCGCAAATGGGGCGAAATTCGAGAATTTACCTTTGAAGCGAAGCCGCATTGGGATGTAGCTGATGAGCTTGGCATTTTAGATTTTGAAAGAGCCGGCAAGGTAACTGGCAGCAGATTTGTATTTTACAAAGGCTTAGGTGCACGACTAGAACGTGCTTTGATTAATTTTATGATGGATTACCATTCTGATAACTACGGTTATGAGGAAGTTATACCTCCTTATATTGTGAATAGAGATAGTATGACTGGAACCGGCCAGCTTCCTAAATTTGAAGAGGATGCCTTTAAAATTGATGGCGAAGATTATTTTTTAATCCCAACGGCAGAAGTGCCAGTGACGAATATGCATCGTGATGAAATTTTAGATGGTGCGAATCTTCCGCTTGCATATTGCGGCTATAGTGCTTGTTTCCGTTCTGAGGCGGGGTCAGCAGGCCGTGATACACGCGGGTTAATTCGCCAGCATCAATTTAATAAAGTGGAGCTTGTCCGCTTTGTAAAGCCTGAGGATTCTTATGATGAATTGGAAAAACTAACAGGTCATGCTGAAAAAATTCTGCAGCTATTAGGACTACCATACCGTGTCATGAGTATGTGTACAGCTGACCTTGGTTTTACAGCGGCGAAAAAATATGATATTGAAGTATGGCTGCCAAGTTATGACACATATCGGGAAATTTCTTCATGCAGTAATTTTGAAGCATTCCAGGCTAGACGAGCAAATATCCGCTTTCGCCGTGAGCCAGGAGCGAAGCCTGAACATGTGCATACACTAAATGGCTCTGGTTTAGCAATTGGCCGTACAGTATCAGCAATTTTGGAAAATTATCAACAGGAAGATGGCAGTGTCGTCATTCCTGAGGTGTTAAGACCTTATATGGGGAATGTTGAAGTTATTAAGCGGAGTGAAGAATAAACCCCAAAAAGGGGAAGAGGCTGTCCAATGTCACTTTTTCGGTTATTGGCTGCCTCTTTCTAATATTGTTATTTATGGTGTTTCCTGAAATGAATACTGCCAATTATCAGCGTTGTTAAAAAGAATACGCCTGCAAGACTCCATGGAATGACTGGCAATGAAGCAATTGATGATTTTTCCATAGCTTCTGTTGTGGCTTGTTCCTTTTCAGTAGCATGTGCATCGACGTTTTCATCGTGGTTAGCTGTTCCACCTTCAGCATGACTAGTTCCATGTGCTGCATCAGTACCATCACCATGTTCTTCCCCTTCGGCATAATGGGTAAATTGGACATATGCTTCTACATATTCTCTGCCTGCGAAAACATCATCTACAGCAAAATCTTTTGTAGCAAGTACTCGCTCGAATCTTTCTTGTAGCCCAGGTATTTTTTCCTCTTCAATAAGCCCTTTAAAGGCATCTAAGTTACCAACCTCAATACTTTTATCAGCTGCTGCAACTGCTTCTTCAATTGGTGTTCCTTTTGGTTTTATACCCGTATAGGGTGCCCCTTCACCAGCTCGATGAACTCTAACTAAATTTTGAAAAAAGTATTGATCAGCAAGCTCTTGTGCCTCAGGGTTTAAGATTCTAACCTTCTTTGTCAGGTTAAAAGCATCCTTCATTTCTTGTTCATCATCTTCTGATACCCATTTTAAAATATAGTCAATATTATTTGTCTCTAGAGCCTTTTCGGCATCAGCAATAACAGGGCCGTCCATCGTGTCGCAATGGGCGCTGGCCATTGAAGGTATTGCGGCGGCGATTGCCATGCTTAAAAAGGCTGCTCCAAAAATTTTTGGCATTTTAAATTTCATGAAAAAATTTCCTCCCTAAAATAGTTGATTTTACCTAAGCGTTAACGGTCTTTTTACTATTTGCTAAGGTATATCTTTAATTTAGAAAAGGAATTTGAACTCCATATGGACTAAATGTGAACTTTTTTGGCGATTTGTAAACTAAAACTAAAGCTAGACCCTTTGTTTAGGGTACTTTCCACCCATGCTCTACCATCTAAACGGTTCATAATCTCATGAACAAGCGCTAAACCTAAGCCTGCTCCTTCTTTCGTCAACGGGCGATCTTTATCAATTTTATAAAATCTTTTCCATACGTTTGGAAGCTCTTCGGGAGCAATGCCAATCCCTGTATCAATGACATGTACATGGACATGATCTTCAAAGGCAATCGCTTTTATAGTAATTTGCCCATCTTCATCGGTAAAGCGGATAGCGTTCGTAATGTAATTAATGAGAACCTGTTCAATTAAATCTTCATCACCAAGAACAGTTGGCAAGTTTGTAGAAATATCAGTTTTTAAAACAATAAAACGATCCTCAGCTAATGGAATAAGCTTGGCAACTGTTCTGTTAATGACTTCTGAAAGCTCTATTTCTTTTTTATGCACCTTCATTTGGCCTGATTCAAGCCGTGATAAATCTAAAAGACTATTAACTAAACGATGAAGTCTTATTGTCTCTTTTAAACTAATTCGAATATATTTATGTTCTTGTTCTTTGCTTGTGATAACCCCATCTAACATTGCTTCAAGATACCCACGAATAGACGTAAGCGGGGTGCGAAGTTCGTGTGAGGCATTGGCGACAAATTCGCGTTGCATACGTTCCATTTCGGCGATTTTATTTTTTTCACTTTCTAAATCATGCAATGATTTTTCTAGAGCTTGCTTCATCGTATTAAACGTATCAGCTAATTTGCCAATTTCGTCTGAGGAATGTACTTTTGGCTGTTGTGTGAAATTTCCTTTTATCATTTCTAGAGAACATTTCGTTATTTCATTAATTGGTTTTGTAATTGATTGGGAAATGAAATAACTGACAAAAGCGACAATAATGAGTGATAGTAAGCCAGCTATCATTACAATTTTCATGGCTTCAATTACGCTTACAGTAATATCCGAAAGAGGATTGCAGACAAAAATAACTCCAACTACTTGCTTATCCGCAAAAATTGGCACGGCAACTGATAAAACAGGGTCATCGATATATTTAATAAATCCATGACTAGTAATGACTTCGCCTTGTAAAGCTTTTTCAAGCTGATCTGATTTAGGTTGTAGATGGTCTTTAATGGATTGATTTTTCAATTCACTTAGCAGTTCTCCATTTTGATCTACAATCCACATTCGCGAAGTATTGATGTGATTATACTCATTAATGATGCGGTTAATTTGTATAAAATTGCTACTTTCAAGATAAGGATTCAAAATTTGCGCCATTTTTTCACCTTGAGTGATTAACTGTTGCTCTTTCTCATTAAAATAATAGCTTTTAAAAAAGAGATAGAAAAATAGAATAGCTATTAAAATACTTAAAAGCGTTATTAACAAATATGTTTTTAGCAGTTTACTAAATACTGTCTTTTTCATTTTTTATAACCTCAAACTTATAACCAACACCCCATACCGTTTGAAGATAGGAATAAGGCAGGCTACTTTCAATTTTTCGGCGCAAACGTTTAATATGGGTATCCACCGTCCGGGTATCGCCTAAATAAGCATATCCCCAAATTTTGTCCAATAGCTGTTCTCTAGTAAAAACGTTTCCTTGATTGCTTGCAAGCAACCATAATAGCTCAACTTCTTTCGGGGTTGTAGTAATTTTCCCTTCACCAACAATCACTTCATATTTTGCAAAATTGATGAGGAGATTAGGAAATTGCAATGTTTTGTTTTTGTTTTCTTCTGTTTTCGCTCTTCTTAAAATGGCCTTTACCCTAGCAATTATTTCACCAGGAGAGAATGGCTTCGTTACATAGTCATCACCGCCTAAATTTAATCCAAGAATTTTATCAGATTCTTCTCCTTTGGCAGAAAGGATGATGATTGGTGTATCCATTGTTAGTCTTAATTCTTTAGCAACTTGCCAACCATTTTTATAAGGAAGCATAATGTCCAAAATAATTAAGTCAGGTTGAATTTTTTTAGCAATCGATAATGCTTGTAATCCATCTCCAGCAATAAATACTGTAAAATCTTCCGCCTCTAAGTATAATTTCAGCAACTCAGACACATTTTCTTCATCATCGACTACTAAAATTTTTCTTTCACACATTTAGAAACCCCCTGTAATGTTATTACTATAGATTCCGCATAGTTAACAATAAATTATATGGCGTAGGAAGATTTAAAAAAGTGACGGAAGTCAAATTTATGTAAAAAAGAACTTTTAACATAAAAGTTTGACAGTAATTCATGATTTGTGCTATATTAACTATTGTCTTAATAAGGAGGAATACCCAAGTCCGGCTGAAGGGATCGGTCTTGAAAACCGACAGGCGGGTTAAACCGCGCGGGGGTTCGAATCCCTCTTCCTCCGCCATACATATGACGCTATAGTCGTTACCAGTAGGTAGCGATTTTTTTAAAAAGATAAGAAAGTATATAATTTTGACACTACCACAGTCCTTGATACTGTGGTATTTTTCGTATATGGAGACAAATATTTTAAAGCGAATATTTTTTGATCATCATAAACATTGGGAAGCTTTCAA
>DUSF01000058.1 GCA_012842745.1 Bacillus sp. (in: firmicutes)
ACACCTAATGGCGGCCAATCAGGAAATAACGGTCAGTTACTGAATGGGAACGGCTCGGAAGGAAACAGCGGACAAGTACCCATTGGTGGTCAGGTGGGAAACGGTAATCAGATAGTGAATGGAAACGAACAACAAGGAAATAAAAGTAAACCAACGAACGGCGGTCAAGTCGGAAATGATGGTCAAGTATCTATAAATTATGAGTTTCTAAGTTTTTTGGAGGAAACTGGAAGCGGGGCAAAAAAATATTTAATTTCATATCCAAAAAGATTAGGTGAAATGTTGGATGGAGTCCTTTCTATCCAGGCTGGCTTTAAAATAAAAGATTTAAAGACTAATCCTGGAAATAGAAATCTCTATCAAATATTGGGGGAAAATAAAGCTGTTAATGGAAATAATCCGATGCATAAGTTCCTTAATAAAAGGTATCAAAAATATTTAGAGAATTTTAATGATAATAAACTAATCTTGTGGAACGGTAATTTAAGAAGTGATGACAAGGTTAAGGCAAAAAAAATAAACATATTTTTTAATTCAAACACAAAGTTTCAGACCGCTCTGAAAAGGATTGGAAAGGATTTTTCGGATAATTGGAATCCTTTTAGTAATCCTTTCAATTCTGCTAATAAAGGGATTGGAAAAATTATTAATAAAGAGTTTTTTAAATTAAGTAAAATTGCAAAGGGCAATGGATTAGGGAATGTCCTTCTTTCTACGGGTGGAAGAATTATTGATTATGCATCCGACAGTAAAAAGTTCTTTAAAAGTACAAGCTTTGCAGCTGGGATTACAACCGATGTCGCTTTTGGCGTAGAACCACTGCAGTAAGTGTGGGTGCAGGTTGGGCCGCTACAGCCATTACTGCTTCAGCAATAGGATCGGTAGTACCTGGGGTTGGTACGGCTGTTGGCGCTGCTGTTGGACTCACAATAGGTTTATTGTTAGAAACCAAACGAGGAAGAAGACTAAAAAGTGCCGTTGAAAGAGGAGTAAAGAAATTGTATGATGATGCATTAAGTCTAAGCAGAAAGTTAGGTTCTAATTTGAAATCAAAAATATCAGGGATGTTTGGATAAAAATATTGGGGGAGATAAACTTGAATAATAGGCGCCTTACACCAATTGGGCTTTTCATGATAATTTATGGAGCGTTATTTATCGGAATTCCTGATTTTTCATGGTTATCTTTTTGGGTATATGTCGTAATTGTCTCCCTTTTTTTGTTGCTTACCGTTATAGTGGATTTAACTAAAAAGCGAAAGAGGAAAGATAAACTAGACGCATTTGCAGGCTATGTGGCTTTTTTGCTTATGTCGTTCTTTTTAAATTTCCCGGCCATTAAGCTAGCCCATAAAAGTATTGAAATGCAACTACTACTAGTATTTATTTGGACGCTGCTAAATTATTTTACTTATAAATATAGACACATAATGAAAAAAGTAACATTGAGTAGAAGTAACGAGTATCGAATTTATAAATATTTATACCATGGATTTGGTTTTGTTGTTTTGGTTGCAGGTGGGGGTGGTTTTTACAAAACACCTGAATATTTTTCATATACCTTTGGCCATGATGCAACCATGATTTATTTTTCTATCATATTACTATTGTTTTCATATTGGTTAACCGTTTTTGCAACAAGTACAGCACGGATATTTGATTTAAATAACCCATAGAGGATGTTTTATATGTTTGCTTTTTTTAAAACGTTAGGTATTTCGATTTTAATATTAACTATCATTAGTTTTGTTGGTGTATTTTTGATAGCCGATGTTCTAACTCTTTCTATTATAACAATGATAATTACATATATCCCAAATGGCTTTATTGCCGCGACAACGAATAGTAAATTCCCTTATTTCTTTGCATATATGACAGCAGTAACTTTAACGCTACTAAACTTTATATTTTTAGTTTTTATAATGGATTTTAATGTTTTTTTGAATAATGATATCATTTTTTATTCATTATTTACCTCTTCAATTTTGTCTTTGGTTGGCGCCTGTATAAAGACTAATATTTATAGGAGACAAATGAAAAATGCTTAAAGATATAGTACATTTTTATAATTTTGGAGTTCTTAAAATATTGGGCTTTATAAGCTTAATTGTGTTTCCATTTCAGTTATTGATATATGGATGGATATATTATCTTTATCAGTTGGAGCTAGATAGTATTGAAAAGGTATTTGTACTTTATTTGTATGTATTCATGTTTATAGCTACTCAAAGGCCGTTTTCAAAACTATATATACATCTAAGAAATAATGATGAATGTACCTTATACGGTATGCTACGAGACTTTTTTCTTCCTTTGGGCTAATTTTTTATGGTTCTATTTTATTATTTGTTTTTTCTTATATTGGAATCATGTTTTTTATTATACCAGGATTGATTATTTTAAGTTTTGCTTTTTTACTTCCCTTTTTTAGAGAAGAACATAGAACTCTTAAGGTATCGTTACTAAATGCAAAAGAATTTTATAAGAATAATTATCTTTCCATTTATGCGGATTGGAATTATGTTCATTCTGCTTACTTTGAATGCTCTATGTGATGTAAATACCTTAAAAGTGTGGTATAATTAACTTATAAATCAATCGGAAATACTGGAACTTTTGCTATTTGTAAAAATGTATTTACGATTGAATTAAGAAAGGTCGTGTTTGCCTTCATTTTTACTTATCTAGAGAAGAACTCCGTAGGTAAGTTGTTAGATTTAGATAAGAAGGTGTATAACTCTGAATACCAAGTTAATAAAGAAACAACCATAAAACGTTTAGACATAAATCCAATAACGGATTTAACAATTGTCAACAATTCCGATTTGGTTGGCTATTTAACTGTTTGCCCGATTGACGACAATATTTACAATAGAATTATCAAGCATTCCGTAACAGAGGAAGAAATAGAACAACACACTTTGCCATATGACAAAATGGGATTCTATAATCTATATTTGTCTTCCATAGTAATAGATAAAGAAAAATACCCATATTATCCTAGTAAGTATTTATTTTCTTTTTTAGAAAAACATTTATACAAACTGAGAAAGAACGGATATTTTGTTGATAAAATACTGGCTTTTGCTGTTTCGGTTGCTGGTAGAAAGACGTTAGAAAGATTTGGATTTAAGGAAATTAAGGATAATGTCTTTGAGTTTTCTTGTTTGAAACAAGGTACAAGCTTTATCAAAAGGAACATCACGTTGCTCAAAGTTATTTCAAATATTATAAATGAACAAATATTCATTTTTAAAAGAGGTTTTGTTTAGCGTCATAAACCAATCAATGCAAATGAATGAATGGTATTGGGATACCGACACTTAGCGTCATAGCTTACTTCCTCTTCTAATTAGATAAATGGTGACTATGGTTTTATAGGTCACCTAAATTAAAAACCTTCTTACAATGTAAGAAGGTTTTTAATTTAATGTGTAAGCGTCAAATAGCGCCCACGTTTTTTTCGTGGGCGCTATTTGACGCTTACATAAGTTCAGCTCCTATGTTAGGGCCCACTTTGCTCCTGTTTTGATTCTTGGTCATAAGAAATTTACAATTCAAAATGATTGGACGCCTGACATCATTAACATTAATAGTATAAGCAGATGTTAATGTATTATTGGAAAGGGGAGTCTAATTAGTGCCGATTATTACAATAAAACTGGCGAGAGGCAGAACAGTTAAAGTAAAGCAGAAATTTGTTGAAGCTGTGACAAAAGAGGCTGTACATACATTAAATGTAAAAGCGGAATGGGTGACAGTGCTGTTTGATGAGTATGATCGGGAAAATTGGGCATCTAAAGGTGAATTGCATTCGCTAAAATTTGGTAAGGAGTTTGGTGAGAAAGGCACCGAATAGAAAGGTAGACCCGCAAAGAGTCTACCTTTTTCATTGCTTAACTGTAAATTTTATCCTAGTTAATAACTAATTTCTCGCCTTGCGATCTCGATTTATACGGCGTTGGAAAACAATATAGATTGGGAATGGAATGACAATCCAGCCGAAGCTTTTGATTAAACCATTAATAGCACGTTGTTTTGTGTTTTCAATTTGTTGTTTGACCATTGCATCATATTGCTTTTGTAGCTGTTCCTCAGTATATTCAACCTTTTCTGTTGATTCTTTTTCATAGTTATATTTATTGGTTTTCATATCCTTGAACTCTTCAAATGTTTGGACATAAGTGTTTGGCGATACATAATCAGCCGCAGACATAAAGGCAAAGACACCCCCGCCAATGACCATAATTAACGTAATAAAGGCAACAGCGTATTGATAAATTTGCTTAATCATATCTTCCCTCTCCTCTCGATTTGCATCCATTACACGTTTTGTTCCTAATGATAAAAATAAAATAAATATAACAGTCCCAACAAGTCCTAATAAAATAAAAGTAAACGCCATGATTTCACCTCTATAAATTAGACGATAAGATTAGGGGAAAGGTTACTTTGAGTTGAATTGTTAATTATAAATAGGCCATTGTCCGGGTTACTGTACAAGGGAAGGGTTACATACGTTATAAATGTCTAATGTCAACTACAAAAAAGAGGAGTTGTCTATATGCACTATAACATGGTACCTAGCCCTTATTTTGGCGGCGGCCAATACACTTATCCTAATACAATAGAATACCCTGGAATTGCTTTGAGTGGGTATCTAAATCCATTCGAATACCCTCATATAATTGGCGGCCAACACATGTATCCTTTTGAATCATGGGTTCCATATACAGGTGGAAGCATACGCACCGAGTCAAATGAAATAGAGTATGCTAATCATGATGAGCAAGATGTAACAATAGATTATACGGCCTCCATGCTAAGAAAAGGAAGAGGGCATACACATGCCCATTTTGGTGCGACAACCTGTCAAGATGGCCATACCCATTTGCACCCCGGCGTAACAGGCACGCCAATTGAAACGAATGTTGGTCATATTCATAAAATATATGGTAATACGACCTTTGATGACGGTCATATCCATTATTATGAAGAGTACACAGGACCTCCAATTCCATTGCAAGATGGCTATCATACCCATTACGCTGAAATGAGAACAACGAAAGATGATGGTCATGTTCATATTATTAAAGGGTTTACAGCCCCGTCAAAAAGTTAAGTGGTCAGGTGTAAAGAAAGTGCATCTTTGGAGACCCTTGCTCTTTTATATTATTGTCGTTGCGGGGATTTTTAAAAAAATTTCCAATAAGTATAAAACTAACTTAATTGAGAGTGGTTCTGATGCCCGAACCTGGAGTGAAAACGTAAACTCGGTAACTGGCGAGCGTTCCTAGTGCCCGAACGAGAGTTAAAAGTGAGCTTACGGTAACTAGCGCCCAGTTCTGATGCCCGAAGTAGAGTTAAAATCGAACCCGTGGTAACTAGCGGGTGGCCCTAGCGCCCGAAACAGAGGCAAAAGTGCCCCTGCGGTAACTAAGGAGCGGTTCTAGTGCCCGAAAGAAAAGGTAAATCAAATTAATCAAATTTATAAATCCAAAGTCGCTCCGTATTAACCCACTTCAAAATTTCTGAATCCTTATTTTTCAGTTTTTCATCCATCCCATCCATAAAGGCGGCTGCCTGTGTTTCATGGGCGAGAATGCAGGCGATTTTTTTATCTTGAACTGTAGAAACATCCACAACGATATCTGGCTCACCAAGTTTTTCAATGCAGTCATGGGAAAATGCTAAACAATGTAGTCTAGGGCGAATAGTAGCTGGCATTTGTTTCATTGCATGAACAACCGCATAACCTGTCGCATCATGGTCAGGGTGGACACTATACCCTGGATAAAAACTAATCACAAGTGATGGTTTCAGTTCGTCAATCAATGCGCGAAAGCGATTTGCCAGCTCATCAACATCTTCAAATTCAATTGTTTTATCGCGTAACCCGAGCATTCGTAAATCATCAATTCCGATTGCTTTAACAGCATTCAAAAGCTCATTTTTTCGAATGAGCGGCAGGCTTTCACGCGTAGCTATTGGCGGATTTCCCATATTGCGCCCCATTTCACCAAGCGTCAAGCATGCATATGTAACAGGCGTACCATTTTCTCTATACAAGCTAATTGTTCCCGAAAGTCCAAAGGCTTCATCATCTGGATGTGGAAGAATGACTAAAACACGGCTCTCCAAAATACCACTCCTTCACTTAATCTTTTTTTCTAAATGCTAAAATGGCTGTTTACTTATCTGACAGGCAACAGCAAGTTTTCCATTGGCATCATGGCCCGCCAATAATAGCCTGTTTTTTTCATCAACTTCAAAATGGGTCAAGCCTTCAGCATACACCCAGCCATTTTCCATCTTCATCCCCACACGGTATGGTCCATTTCCGGTAATTTTCGCATGGCGGTAACGAATTACACTGTTACGAATATAAGCTCCAACAGTCATAGCAGATTGGTCTTTATGTGAGGCATAGGCGCCATTTGTTGTTTCTAAATGTAAGTATAAATCTTGTTCTCTGAATTCATTTAATTTGTTCTGTACTTCTGAAGGGATAATAGGTTCCAACTTAGAGTCCTCCTTCAAGTGAATGTAATGTCACTAATTTTATTTTATAGAAAAAAATCATGCAAGTCATACTATAGCCATCTTACTAACAATTGTTCATTTTTTCCTCTAATTTGCTTCTTTAAGTCATCATATTCCTCATAAGTTAAAAGTTTTATAAGTTTTTGACAAAATTTATTCACTAATCTGTTATAATAGTCCTAGGATTGATTCCTTGTTAAGCTAATAGGATAGTTTCATAGAGGGAATTACCAATATTATATATTGACACAATGTCGCATTTTTTCTTATCTTATGTAATGGATAGTGTGAAAAAAAGCACAACTATTTTTCCCATTCCGTGCTATCCTCGCTTTATACAACTATGTGAGGTGAAGATTATGCAAGTAACTGCAGAAAATCAAAAGGAAAATAAGGTGCCAACATATTCAAGAACAAATCCATTTCAAGCAAAAATTCTAAAAAATGTAAACTTAAATGGTGTTGGCTCTGCTAAAGAAACAAGACATATCGAGTTTTCACTAGAGGGGTCAGGCCTTTCTTATGAACCAGGGGATGCGCTTGGTATTGTCCCATCAAATGATCCAGAACTAGTAGCTGCACTGCTAGAGGAAATGAAATGGGATGCGGAAGAAGCTATCATTATTAATAAGCAAGGTGATACACTGCCATTAAAAGAAGCGCTAACAACACAATTTGAAATTACATTATTATCAAAGAAGCTTTTACAGCAAGCTGCTGAATTTACAGATAATGAGGAACTAAAAAAGCTACTATCTGATGAAAATGCAGACCAACTGAAAGAATACACTTGCGGGCGCGATTTACTTGATATGCTGCAAGACTTTGGTCCATGGAAAGCTTCTGCGCAAGAAATCGTTTCCATTTTAAGAAAATTAATGCCGCGTTTATATTCAATTGCAAGTAGCATTGCTCGTCATCCGAACCAAGTACATTTAACAATTGGTGCGGTGCGTTATCATGCTCATGGACGCGACCGCAAAGGGGTTTGCTCTGTCCAAGTTGCAGAACGTGCTCCTGAAGGTGCAACGCTTCCAGTATTTGTTCAGCCAAATAAGCATTTTATTTTACCAGAATCTCAAGATACAGATATTATTATGGTTGGTCCTGGGACAGGCATTGCTCCGTTCCGTTCATTTATTGAGGAACGTGCTGTAAATAAAACAACAGGAAGAACGTGGTTGTTCTTTGGTGACCAGCATGTGGCGACAGATTTCCTTTACCAAAATGAGCTGGAGCAATATCAAAAAGATGGGGTAGTAACAAGTTTATCTACTGCATTTTCTCGTGATACAGATAAAAAGGTTTATGTGCAAAATAAAATGCTTGAAAACAGCAAAGAATTATTTGAATGGCTAGAAAATGGTGCCTACTTCTATGTTTGTGGTGATAAGCAGCGCATGGCAAAAGATGTTCATGAAGCGCTTATTACTGTGATTGAACAAGAAGGTCAAATGACTCGTGAAGAAGCTGAAGAATATTTAAATCAAATGCAAAAGCAAAAACGTTATCAACGCGACGTATATTAATTTTCATAGTTTAATAAAAAAAGTGGCTCCACTTCGCAACTAGCGAATAAGTGGGCCACTTTTTTTGGTTATATAGCGGGGGAAGGGGGAAAACTAAAATTTGGAAATATGAAATAAAGGAAGTGGAAAAATGTATGGAATGATTATCGCAATTATTTTATTTAATATTATTGCTTTTAAAACAAATAAAAAGCTTACATCTAAGCAAATTGCCCATATTTGGGTATTTACAATTGCCTTGCAAATGTGTGTGGATGCTTTTGTTGACGCAAAATATCATGGTTATTGGTATTTTACAAAGGAGATCGATTGGGCTGCCTTACCAGCACATATTGCGTTAGTTCCACCTGTGAATATGATGTTTTTAAATTGGTTTCCGTTTGACCGCACTTATACTAAAAAGTTTCTTTATATATTATTTTGGGAGATGTCCTTGTTATTGTATGAGTTTGTAACAATGCTACCAGAACCTTGGGGGTATTTTCACTACGGATGGTGGAACATTTGGATTTCTGCAGCAATAAATCCGATATTGCTCCTTAGTTTAGTTTTTTATTATAAAAAGTTTATCATGAGTTAGCTTTAGTATTGACGGAATGTAGGCTAATGAGTAAAATGAATGTGAGCTTATTGATAACGGTTATCATTATCACTTAAAACATTTTCAATTAAAAATAATAAAAAGGTGGTAGCAAACGATGAATTTTACAAAAGCATTAAAACCTTTACTTGCTAGTGCACTGCTAACGGTCGGCCTTGTTGGTTGTAGCACAAATGATACAGAAGAATCAAAAACGGAAACCGCAGCAACACCAAAAACAATCGAGAAACAAGAAGTGAATGTGTATACGGCTAGACATTATGAAGTGGATGAAGAGATTTTTAAGAATTTTACTGATGAAACAAATATTAAAGTGAATGTTGTAAAAGGAAAGGAGGCCGAGCTTATCGAGCGCATTAAGCGTGAAGGCGAAAGCTCACAAGCTGATTTGTTTATAACTGTTGATGGTGGGGTTCTTGCGAATGCAAAACAAAATGGCATCCTTCAGCCTGTTAACTCAGATATAATCAATGAAAATGTTCCAGAACAGTTTCGTGATGCAGATAATAACTGGATTGGCATTGCAACAAGAGCACGTATCATTGCCTATGCCAAGGATCGTGTGAAACAAGAAGAGTTGTCAACATATGAAGACTTAACAAGTGATAAATGGGCAGGCAAAGTATTAGCTCGCTCTTCGACAAGCATGTACAATCAATCATTGCTTGCTTCCTTCATTGAATTGAATGGGGAAGAAGCCGCTGAGAAGTGGGCAAGCGGTATTGTGAAAAACTTCGCCCGTCAACCTGACGGGGGTGACCGTGACCAAGCGAAAGCTATTGCTGCAGGAACTGGTGATGTTGCTATCATGAACACGTATTATGTTGGCTTATTAGCTAATTCAGAAGATCCTGAAGAAAGAAAAGTGGCTGAAAGCATCGGTGTATTTTTCCCTAACCAAAGATCAACTGGTACACACGTAAACATCAGTGGTATTGGTTTAACAAAGCATAGCAAAAATAAAGAAAACGCGATCAAGTTAATGGAATATATGACAAGTGTTGAAGCGCAAGAATATTTATCATCCCGTAACTATGAGTTCCCAGTTAATCCGAATGCAGCTAAGCCGGAATTGCTTGCTTCTTGGGGTGAATTTGAAATGCAAAATCTTAACTTTGATACTTTAGGTGAACATAACAAAAAAGCAATTGAAATCTTTAATAAAGTTGGTTGGAAGTAAAATGAAAATAGCAGTTGTTAAGCGTTTTATTCAAAAAGACCTTAACGGTTGGTGGATGATTAGTATGGTGGGTGCAGCAGTTATTTTGCTGCCCCTCTTGTTTGTATTTTTTACATTGTTTCAAAAACCAAATGAAAATTGGTTCCATATGAAGGAATATTTATTATCAAACTACATTTTTAACTCATTCACACTTGTTCTTTTTACTGGAATTGTCTCTGCATTTTTAGGTATATCATTAGCATGGCTTATTGCGGCATATAATTTTCCGCTGAAAAAATTTTTTAAATGGGGCTTAATGCTTCCGCTTGCTATCCCACCTTATATTGCAGCCTATACGTATAAAACGATGCTTGGATACACTGGGGTTGTGCAAACAACGCTCAGAAATCAGTTTGATTATCAAATAAACCCTGAATTTTTATCGGTTTCATCACTTAGAGGTGCGGTGTTCGTTTTCTCGTTTTTCCTTTTTCCGTACGTCTATATTATTACAAAAACTTTTTTAGAAAATCAAAGTACATCTTATATTGAAAATGCTAGGGTTTTAGGAAGGAAGCCGTTAGCAATATTTTTTAAAGTTGTTCTTCCGCTTTCCCGTCCGGCTATTGTCGGTGGAATCGTGTTAGTCATTTATGAAGTATTAAGTGACTATGGCTTAACAAGTTATTTTGGAATCCATACGATTACAACCGCTATATTCCAGACATGGTTTGCGATGTATGATGTGCAAACTGCGATGAGATTAGCCGCTTGGTTAATGGTCATGATTGTAGGTTTGTTCTTTTTAGAAAGACTCTTACGACAACGACGTCGTTATCATGTAAATAATAAATCGCGGCCGCTTACGCCAATGAAGCTTAAAGGTTTTCCGGCACTACTTGCTTTTATGTATTGTTTTGGAGTATTTCTAATTGGATTTCTTATCCCATTTATACAATTAATAGCTTGGGCAAAACTAACCTTTCATAAGGTTTGGAATGATTCCTTTTTTACATTGCTGTATCAGACCGTTTATGTTGCGGTTATTTCAACACTGCTCATTCTTATATTTGCTGTTATCGTTGCTAATGTCTCGCGCTCACACTCAACCTTTTCATTTGTATTATCTAAAATTGCCACTTCTGGCTACTCCATCCCAGGGGCGATTGTGGCGATTGGGGTTCTTGCTGTATTTATTACGCTTGATAAATGGCTGGCGCCTGTTTATGCGCAAATGGGATGGGGGGATGCACCGCTTATTTTAAGCATGTCACTTAGTATGTTAATTGTTGGCTATGTAATTCGCTTTATGGCAACAGGATTTAATGCGATTGAGGTTGGTTTTGAAAAAGTAGGCACAAAGTATAAAGAAGCTTCGAGAATGCTTGGTAGAGGGATAACGAAGACCTTTTTTAAAGTGGATTTTCCATTGATTAAAGGTGCGATTATTAGTGGATTTATATTAACGTTTGTTGAAATAATAAAGGAATTACCTTTGGTATTGTTATTAAGACCGTTTAACTTTGATACGTTAGCTACAAAAACTTATCAATATGCGAATGATGAGCAAATTTATGAAGCTTCGATTTCATCGTTGATGATTATTGGGATTAGTGTATTATCTGTTATTGTTTTTCAAATAATCGACAAGAAAAGGGTGAAACAATGAATGTTTTAGAGATTAAGGACCTGACATTTTCGTTTTCTCGTAGTGTCAAGCCAATTATTAAAGACTTTTCATTCTCGATGAAAAAAGGAGAAATTGTTGGTATTTTAGGAGAAAGCGGAAGTGGGAAAAGTACGTTGCTCCGACTTATTTCTGGGCTTGAGATGGCAACTGCAGGAACAATAAAAATTGCCGGAAAGACAGTCGTTAGCGAAAGTGTATTTGTTCATCCTGAAAACCGTGGCGTTGGCATGGTATTTCAAGATTATGCCCTTTTTCCTCATATGAATGTCAGAGATAATATTCTCTTTGGGTTACATCGCCTTCCACGCAAAGAGCGAAAAGAACGTGTGAAAGAAATGCTGGAATTAGTGAAAATGGAACAGTTTGAATTAAGGTACCCTCATGAATTGAGTGGCGGACAACAACAGCGTATCGCTTTAGCGCGAGCACTAGCCCCTAAACCGAATTTGCTCCTTATGGATGAACCTTTTAGTAATTTAGATGCAGACTTAAAAGAGTCCATTAGAGAAGATTTACGGTTAATATTGAAAAATGCAGATATGACCTGTATTATTGTCACACATGATTGCGAAGATGTTGCTGCCATTTGTGATCAAAGATTACTATTTGGGTTAAAACCAGAAGATAAAGACCAAAACAGAGAAAAACTAATAATAGTAAAGTGAAAACCTGTAAAATATTTACAGGTTTTCTTCAATTTTGTGAAAAAATGTACTTTTTCTTTAAAAAAATGGAGAAATTTTGTAAAATTGAGAGTAATAGACGGCACATAAATCTCTAATGCTGTAAAAACTTTAGGAGTGATAATAGTTGAAGACACAAACGGTGCATGAAAAACTACAATGGTTAATAAGTTTCTTACCAGCAATAAAAGAGGTCATTCCGCTAGAATCGATGATGGCCGTTACAGATACAGAAAAATATCTTATATATTTACCAGGGACAGAATTAAACCTTGGTGACATTGAAGGTAAACCGATTCCAGAAGGGGATGCTATTAGCAAGGCCCTTAAGACAAAGAAAATAGAAATGGTGACTGTCCCTAAGGAGATTTATGGAGTTCCATTTAAAGCTAAAGGTGTTCCCATTTTTGATGAAAAAGGGAAAGTAATCGGAGCTTTAGGGCTAGGACTTAGTTTGGCAAGCCAAGAAAAACTAACGAGTATGGCACAGCAATTTGCTTCGACAACCGAAGAAATATCAGCGTCAACTGAGGAATTATCATCTTCATCGCAAGATTTAAGCCATTTTATGGACAACTTAATTACGGCTCAAAAGGAAATGAGTGATCAAGTCGATAAGACTGAAAAAATATTAGCATTTATTAATTCAATCGCAGGAAGTTCAAGAATACTTGGTTTAAATGCAGGAATAGAAGCTGCTAGATCCGGAGAATATGGCCGGGGCTTTAGTGTAGTTGCCAAAGAAATAACAAAGCTAGCGGATAGTAGCGCAAAGTCTGTAGATGAAATTAGAGAGCTGTTGTTATATTTAAAAGAAAAGGTAGATTATATTGCGGAAACGGTAAAAACAGCAACAGAAATTTCCCAACAGCAATCAACGGCAACGGAGGAAATCTCGTCTGCCCTTAATCATTTAGCTGCTGCTGCAGAAGATATTGAAGAAATTGCAAAAATTTTGTAGCTTGATTTGTAGTCAAAAATCGTTTACTATTTGTATAGTTTAAAAAAGGAAGGGTGACCTTGGTACAATGATTAATTAATCCTATTTAAAAGAAAAATATGAAGGGTATGTGCAAACTCTTTTTTATAAATTTTTTCTGGATAGGATTAATGTACATATTGATACAAACCAACTAGGTCATTTTCTCTCTTCTTATTGGGATTGAATGCATTTTTGATATTGTATTGTACTGCCTCCTGTCCAGAAACTGTCAGGAGGTTTTATTTTTGGAAAAAGGATTATTTACAAACCGTGTCTTTCAAGCGATTATTATCTCTGGCTTGTTTTTGCAAATTGGGATATGGGTACGAAATTTTGCTGTCTTGCTTTTTGTGATGGAACAAACGAACGGTAATTCAGTTGCGGTCTCGATGATTTCTGTGGCAGAATTTGCCCCAATCTTTATCTTTTCCTTTATCGGCGGGACATTTGCTGACCGCTGGAGCCCAAAGAAAACGATGGTCTGGTGTGATATTTTAAGTGCTTTATCAATTTTTGCTGTGTTACTCACTCTTTTATTTGGATCTTGGCAAGTTGTCTTTTTTGCGACATTACTATCAGCGATCCTGTCACAATTTTCACAGCCATCAGGTTTAAAGCTTTTTAAAATGCATTTGCCGATGGAACAAATGCAGCAAGGGATGTCGCTTTATCAAACATTATTTGCTGTTTTTATGGTGTTAGGACCGATTATTGGGACATTTGTGTTTGAGTCCTTTGGTATTAATGTTTCCATTGCAATTACAGGTATAGCATTTTTCCTTTCTGCGGCTGCACTCGCATTTCTTCCTAAAGACAGTAAAATGGAAAGAGATGCTGTCACAACTACGATATGGCAAGAAATGAAAAGCGGCATAAAGTATGTGTTAGGAAAGAAGGATTTAAGTTTATTAGGATTATGCTTTATGGGGGCTGGGCTTGGCTTAGGCTTTATCCAACCGTTGTCAATTTTTCTTGTAACCGAACAACTAGGCTTACCGAAGGAAAATCTGCAATGGCTCCTTATGGCAAATGGGATTGGCATGATTGTTGGTGGGGCGATTATTATGATGTTCGCAAAAACAATCGCTCCGCAAAGGCTGTTAATAGTTGGAATGCTTGCTAACGCAATTGGCCTAGCTGTAATAGGAATATCAACAAATGTTTGGCTAACACTTGCTGTTGAGTTGTTTATTGGCTTTATGATGCCGTGTATTCATATTGGAATCAATACGTGGATTTTACAAAGTACAGAAGCGGCTTTTATCGGTAGGGTAAATGGGAGCTTAAGTCCATTGTTTACGGGCTCAATGGTTTTAACGATGAGCGTAGCAGGAATTCTAAAAGATATATTTTCTTTAGTAGCGATGTTTGAAACAGCGGCTTTGTTGTTTCTTATTGGTTTAAGTTTTATTTTGCCTTTGTATAATATGAAGGTTGTAGTACCAAAGCTGGAGAATCAATAAGTTGGTACTTTCAAATCCATGATTGGATAATAAGTAAAGATGAAGGAGCGCTTTAATTGTGTGGGAAGCAATAATTACTTATGAATATCTTGTAGAGGTATCCATTTCAGTTGGAATTTTCCTGTTATTTCTGTTATTGCGGAAGGTTTTCAGTAAATACATTTTTCAGCTTATTTTAAAGCTAACACATAAAACACCGACCGATCTATTTACACATATTTGGCTTTCATTCGAAAATCCGATTCGTTCGTTGTTTGTTGTTATTGGTATTTATGCGGCTGCCGGCTTTTTTCCTTATTTGGACCCAAGAACCCCGTTGTTTGTGAGCATTATTAAATCAGCTATTATTTTAATGGTTACTTGGGGTTTATATAATGTTTCCTCTGCAAGCTCAATTGCTTTGATGAAACTTAATCAAAAGCTGGATATTGATATTGATGAAATTTTAATTCCTTTTTTATCAAAGGCAATTCGCTTTATTATCGTGGTAATCAGCTTTAGCATCGTTCTCCAAGTATTTGACTATAATATCAATAGTTTGGTGGCAGGATTAGGAATTGGCGGGGTTGCTGTTGCTTTAGCAGCCAAGGATGCGCTCGGTAATTTGTTCGGTGGTCTTATTATTATTACAGAAAAACCTTTTTCAATTGGTGATTGGATTCAAACCCCGACGGTTGAAGGAACAGTTGAAGATATTTCATTTCGAAGCACGAAGGTTAGAACATTCGCTCAAGCGTTAGTGACGGTGCCGAACGCAACACTTGCTAATGAGGCGATAACGAATTGGAGTAAAATGGGGAAGCGCCGGATTACATTCCAATTAGGGGTTATGTATGATACGCCAAAGGAACAGTTAGAAAATACAATCAAAAAAATTGAAACGATGCTGAATAATCATCCCGATATCCATCCAGATACAATTTTTGTAACCTTTGATCAATACAATATGAATAGTTTAGATATATTTTTATACTTTTTCACAAAAACGACTGTGTGGGAACAGTATTTACAAGTTAAGCAGGATATTAATTTTAAAATCATGGAGATCCTAGAAGCCGAAGGTGTATCAGTAGCGCTACCAACAAGAACGTTAATTACGACAAAAGAATCTGAAAGTATGATGAAGGCTGCAACGAAGGAACGGACAAAGGAAAAAGAAAAGAATATGGAATGACTAATTAGAGCATCTATGCAACAGGGCTGTCCAATAAGCTGATTTTTCGGCGATTGGATGCCCTTTTTCTGAAAAAAAGGTTACATAGATTTTCCTTCTTTGAATGTTCACACAATTATTTGAACTTAAATAGAAATATATGTAATATACTATATATATAGATAGTAGTTTAATAGAGGGGGGAATCATTGTGGAAACGAATGAAAAAACTGCTCACAAAAATGAGATAAATAATGAAGAGTTGGAACAGTTCATATTTATTGACTCTTTAACGAAGCTTCCCAATTTTAATTATTTTAAAGATGTTTTTGATCGCAAATGGAGAAGCGCTGTACGGAAGCAAGAGCCTATTTCATTAGTTTTTTTTGATTTGGATCATTTAGGACTTTACAATGAACATTATGGCGTTCAAGCGGGAGATAAACTCTTAAAAAAAGTTGCTGAAAAAGTAAAGTCAATGTTGAACAGACCTGAAGATTTCCTATCCCGATATGGGGAAGGAAGATTTATTATTGTCCTCCCTGAAACAAATATGAATGGTGCATTACAGGTTGCTGAAACGATTCGGGAAACAATCGAAGCACTGCAAATACCACATGACCAATCAACTACATCCGATGTTGTTACAATAAGCTTTGGGGTAGGAACGAAAATTCCTTTTGTTTGGGAAGATCCTTTCAACTTTGTAAAAGCGGTTGAACAAGCATTATACAGAGCTAAGAGAAGTGGAAGAAACCAAGGAATATGGAATAATGTTTTTGAAGAGGAAGATATAGAATAAAAAAATACAAAAGGGCGAGATCTTCTTATTGTAAAGAAGATCTCGCCCTTTTTTTATTTTTTCCGATATCATTATTATTTCTTTGCTAACCACTAATGTTATAATTGAATTATCTAGGTAAAGGAGTGGGTCGATGGAAAACGAAAGATTACAAAATCAAAATACAGCGACTGGGAAGCTCATTACGGAACAAATTAAAAACCATATGAAACACCAGAAGTTAACAAAAGCAAAAATAGCGAAACGGGCTATATTTTTGTTGATAGGCGCGGTGTTGATGGCTCTTGGACTCGAAATCTTTCTTGTCCCAAACAAAATTATGGATGGTGGAATTACAGGTATTTCCATTGTTTTGTCACATTTAACAGGCGTTAAACTAGGGTTGTTTCTATTCTTATTAAACATTCCTTTCTTCTTTATTGGATATAAACAAATAGGGAAGACCTTCGCTGTTTCTACATTATTTGGTATTGCGATTATGTCAATATCAACCGCCTTTTTTCATTCTGTACCAGCTTTTACGGATGATATGTTGCTTGCGACCGTCTTTGGTGGAATTGTCTTGGGAGCTGGAGTGGGCTTAGTTATTCGCTACGGTGGCTCTCTAGATGGCACGGAAATCCTTGCTATCATTATTAATAAAAAGTTTCCATTTTCAGTTGGCGAAATTGTCATGTTTTTTAATCTTTTCATTTTCAGCTGCGGCGGTTTTGTTTTTGGATGGGACAGGGCGATGTACTCGATACTAGCTTATTTTATTGCTTTTAAAACGATTGATATTGTCATTGAAGGTTTGGACCAATCGAAATCAGTGTGGATTATTAGTGAAAAGGAAGATGAGATTGGCCAGGCTTTATTAGCTCGTTTAGGTCGTGGTGTTACATATTTGAAGGGTGAAGGGGCCTACACAGGTGATGAAAAAAAGGTTATTTTTAGCGTCATCTCACGTCTTGAAGAGGCAAAATTAAAGGCAATTGTTGAAGAAGTTGATCCTTCAGCCTTTTTAGCGGTTGCAGATATTGCTGAAGTGCGTGGTGGCAGGTTTAAAAAGAAATCAATTCACTAAAAAAAAACAAAGGGAATCCCTTTGTTTTTTTATGAGTTCTTCTGTAATTCTTTGCGGTTTAAGGCATGTGGCGGTTCTTCTAGCCACCCACGCTTCACCATAATGCTAAAGCCTTTTTCAGCATACAGTAAAATTTCAGTGATTAATTTACTGTAGTGAGCAGCTAAGTCTACCCTTAACGATGCGGACAAAGCGTGTCCGATAAAGGTAACATCGATAGCGTTTAATAAATCAAATAGTGCTATGATTAGCTTGTCAGAAAAAGGTGAAATTGTTGAATCTGTTACTTCCATGCTAACCGGAACGATTCCTAATAAATCTTCCTTCATTAAAAGCTCATTAAATACTTTAATTTGTTTCTCACAAATATCTTTGCCATCTTTTATATAATTCTCAATTTCCTTATCTTTGACTACTTGAAGTAAGGCTAGGCAGAGTATAATGGCAAAATAATTTCGTTCAATATTAAAAAATAATTCCGTAAGTTCCACCGCGTTTAATGGCCTTTTCTGTCCTAGTACTTCGGTTACATAAGATTGTTTTTGGATGTATTCGACCTTTTTCGGATAGGAAATCATCGGCGGTCTGTCATAGATTCCTTTTGACAGCATGAGTGTTGTTGATTCTTTATATAGTTCAATTGATTGCTTCGTCGCATTTGTAAAAAAATCAAGTGTGTCTGACCGAGCTATATTGGAAGTAATGAAAGCAAAATTGACCATGCCCATCCGAGCCATCGAGTAAATAAAGCTTAAAGAAAAAGGATCATAAAAAAGCGGTGGGGCCGACAAGTTAACGTCTTCATCTGAAAATCCTTTCGGGATTGGAATCCCTTCTATAGAAAAGATTTTATCGATTTGTTGTATATGTGTATCTGAATTATGAATGGCTTTTTCGAGTAATGGCCTAATTTCTTCATCTTTTAAGTGATGTAGAAAATATTTTAAAAGGCAAACAGACATTGTTTCTTGAATATACGTGCTCCATAAGCCGCCTATTTCTGCACTTGAAAGTCTAACATTATGTTTTTCCATAAAAGCCTCCAAAATAATTATTTTACATGTTAGTTTTTGATAATTCGTCAAATATATACATCACTTCATTAGTTTACTCCCATTTAATGTAAAGGATAAAACCTTTTTTATGAAGCATTCTATATGTGTACCGATTCACTTAAACATGTATAAGGAGGAAATAAAATGGCACAAGTTGATACGAATAAGTTAAAACAAGCAGAGGCGGCATCCTCTCTTGCGAAAGATTCCATTACACAGGCGATTGAACAATCGGCAGCCAATACTGTTCTATGTGCAGAGGCTTTAAAGCAAGCATCAAATGAAATTGCTCAAGCGCAAACTTTAATTAGCCAAGTGCAGTCCCAAATACAAACACAACAACAAGCGTCTTCTGATTCTTCTGAATTTCAAATTTAGAAAAAAAGGTGTCGATTTGACACCTTTTTTTAATTGACTATTTTTTTGCATTACGAAATAATACAGTAGTAAATTAATAGAAAAAATGAACTTTAAATAGGGGATGAGATGGAATTGGATAAAAAATTTAGCTTTAGTTTTATTAACTTTATGAAAGGTGTGTTGTTATTACCTGCATTTCTTTTTATACTTGTTTTAGGAGCATGTTCTTCTCAGGAAGCACCAAGGGAAATTGAGCTAAAGCCTTATAAACTTGCAGAGTTGGCGAAGCAGGACTTTTCCAAAGTAGACAAGATTGCAATTAAAAGCGGTGAAACTGGGGAAGAGAAAACATTTGAAGATAAGGAGCAAGTTCAAGATTTCATAAAAAATATCGAAGCGGTCACTTTTACACCAGATATTAATCAGGAAAGACGTGCAGGCTGGACCTATATGATTACTTTTTATGAAGGACGGAAAAAGGCATTTGAATTTTACCCGAATTATATCGATGATATTTATTTCAAACAAGATGATAGTGTAGTTGCAATTGTTGAGGAATTATTTAATTCAAAATAATAGTGCGGTAGTAAAGGTTAGCCTGTTTTTAGGTTAGCCTTTTTTTGCAAGATGGAGAGGAAGAAAAATGAAGACAATTTTAGTTGTTGAAGACGAATTGGCTATTTCAATTGTCTTAAAGGCCTATCTTGAAAAGAATGGTTTTAAAGTGTTACAAGCTTTTAATGGAAAAGAGGCGGTTGGAAAATTTGAACTTGTCAAACCGCAATTAGTTTTACTAGATATTATGCTCCCAGATATGGATGGGTGGAGCGTATTACATTATATTCGCGAAAAAGGTTCGTGCCCGGTCATTATGCTGACGGCGCTTGGAGATCTTGATAATAAGTTGACAGGTTTTAATCAAGGTGCTGATGACTATTTATCAAAACCCTTTGTTGGGGAAGAGGTCGTTGCTAGAGTGCATGCAGTGTTGCGCCGCTCTACTCAAATTATTGATAATGATCATATTATTTATTACGGCAGTTTGAAAGTAGACTTTCAAGCCCATACTGTTTTTTTGAATGGTATCGAATTAGCTTTTCCGCCTCGTGATTTATCTTTATTTTTGTTTTTAGCTAAGCATCCGAACCAAACGTTTACAAGGGAGCAGTTAATTGAGCATGTGTGGGGCATTGATTTTGATGGTAGTGACCGAGCGGTTGATTTGGCGATTAAAAGGATAAGAAAGCTGCTTTTTAATTGGCCGGAAACAGAGGGTGAAATCAAAACTTTAAGAGGATTGGGGTATCAATTCAGTGTTAAGGAAAAATAACGAGCGGCCATCTCTTCTATTGTTTTGGACAACACGATATTTTTTGACATTATGCATTGGTTTATTAATTGTTGGCTTAGTGTCTACATATTGGATTAGATATTCGATAACAGAAAAACGGTTAGCTATTTTAGAAATGACGGCAGATGAAATTGCCGGGCGGATTACAGATACTAGTGGACTAATTAGTCCAGGGCTATTTTTGCCGAGAGTTGTTGATGAGCGGTTTCGATTTTTAAGATTAGAGGGGAGACCGCTCATTTATGTAACTGATGAGTATGGGAATATTGTCTTTGGGATGAAAGATCGGATGTATAACATGCTGGACTTTGATGAATTAATTGCTCATTCGAAGAACAAGAATATTCAAAAGGTTTCCATTCCCCATGGCGAGAACTTCTATTTGGTTCGCAAAGAGATTATTCAAGATGGTCTTCATATTGGTTGGGTCTTTATTTTGCTGCAAGAAAAAGAAATTCGGCAGAGCCCTGATGAAATGAAGTTATTAATGACAATGTTAATTAGTTTAGCCGTGCTCGGCTGGGCGGTCATCTATTTTTTATCGAAAAAACTGTTAAGACCGATCAGTACTATTGCGGAAGCGGCACAGCAAATTGTCGAAGGCGACTATCGTGTATCAATTGATGATATGATTAAAGAAAAAGAAATATATGAGCTTTCGGATTCATTTAAAAAAATGGCTTCAAGGCTGGAACAACTAGAAGCTTTACGAACGGAGCTGTTGGCAGGAGTTACTCACGAGTTAAAAACGCCTGTTACAGCCATCAGTGGTTTAATCCAAGCTGTTAAAGATGAGGTTGTGACTGGGGATGATGCGAAAGATTTTTTAAATATTAGTCAAAAAGAGGTTGTCAGGCTGCAAAAAATGGTCGAAGATTTACTAGATTTTAATTCGTTTGCTGCTGGTAAGGTTAGAATAACGAAGGAAATGATAAATTTAGGAGACTGTTTGCACGAGATTTTGCATCAGTGGGAGCTTTTGCAGGAAGAGGTGCCAAAGATTAACATGATTTTGCCAAGTCATGAGCTTTTCGTATCAACTGATCCATTACGGTTACAGCAAATTGTCATAAATCTTCTAAACAATGCGAAGCAGGCCTGTAGAGCAAATTGTAAGATTGAAGTAAAGGCTTATGAAATGGAAACTTCTATTTCGATTGATATAAAAGACAATGGAAATGGTATTCCAATAGAGGAACAACCGTTGATTTTCGAGCGATTTTATCGGGGGAATAATAAAAGGCATAAAGTTCACGGCTTAGGGCTAGGGTTAACCTTTAGTAAATTAATTGCAAAAGCACTTAACGGAGATTTAGTATTAAAAGAAAGCACAGAACATGGAACTATCTTCACAATATATTTACCAAAGTGATGAGCAAAAAATATTTCAAAAATTTAAACATTCCCTATAAGAAAAATAGTATAATTTGGTTAAAGTTGGCGAAGAAGGTGAAACTATGAGGAAGTATGCATGGTTTATAATTACGAGCTTATTATTATCTTTAGTTAGCTGCAGCGCGGAAAATACGGCAAAACGTGCAAATGAAAAGAATGGTAGCAATCATGAGAGTTTACCTGAAATAAAAGTAATCGGTGATGGCCCTAATACGATGGCCTTATTTAAAATGGAAGAGGAGGAAATTGCGAAAAGGTTTGGAGTCCGGCTTTCCTATAATTATCCTGAAAGGATTACAGAAAACTTAGAACAATTTCTATTTGCCACCGAAGAAAAATATGATATTTATATTCTTTTCCCAGTTAAGATTCCATTGTATGTTGAAAGAGATATGCTGCTCCCTTTAGATTCATATATTAGTGAAGAACATGTCAGTGATATGCTTCCAGTTTTCCGAAATATGTTTATGAAATATGATGGTCATGATTATGGAATGGTTTATGATGGAGATACACATTTATTATTTTATCGGAAGGATATTTTTGAGAAGTATAATAATGAGTATAAAAAGCAGTTTGGCATCGAGCTTCAAGCACCAAAAACTTGGGAGGAGCATGACCAAATTGCGAAGTTTTTAACCCGTGATTTCGAAAGGGATGGGAAAATCGATTTACATGGGACAGCCATTCTGAATGGGGAAGGCATGCGTTATATTTGGTTTGCGGAGCGTTTTTTATCGCTGGGTGGCGCCTACTTCGATTCTAATATGAAACCGCTAGTTAATTCAGATATTGGCATTCGCGCTTTAAGCGACTTAGTAGAATTGGCAAATAGCAATGTAATACCTGATGCGATGCTGGATTGGACAGATTTAAATAATGTTTTCCTTCAAGGAAAAGTAGCGATGATTGTTCAATGGAGTGATACGGCCCGCTTTTCTTATGACGAAAATGCCTGGAAATCAAAAGTTGCTGGAAAAGTGGATTGGGCACTGTTACCTAGCGGTTTGCCAAATGCACCCCGTGGCGGAAGCTTCCTTGGTAGAGTGTTAGCGATTTCTAAGAATTCAAAAA
This sequence comes from Bacillus sp. (in: firmicutes), assembly GCA_012842745.1. NCBI lineage: Bacteria > Bacillati > Bacillota > Bacilli > Caryophanales > Bacillaceae > Bacillus > Bacillus sp. (in: firmicutes). The sequence goes on from DUSF01000058.1 coordinate 22,909, forward strand.
ATCCGGATAAGGTTTGGGAGATTATTGAATACCTAACTTCTAAAGAGGTAAGCAAGCGTGCCATTAATTCATACGAAACAGGCACTGAACCTTATCGGGAAAGTCATTTTGTTGCTGAAGGAAAAGGTCCGTTTTCTTCAGAAAAGGAAAATAAACATTTTCTTGCAACAAGCTATGATAGCTTCAAAAATACGAACATAGATTTAATTATTCCAGGCAGCTGGGATTATATGCAAAGTTTAGACCATAATATGGGGTTAGCCCTTATCGGCAAACTCACCCCTGCGGAAGCTCTCGACAAAACAGCCGAGGAATGGGAAATGATTACGAATAAATATGGAATTGAGACGCAGAAAAAGCATTACGAAGATTGGCTACAACGCTTTGAGGAAGTTCGGCAGTAGCGAGCGGCATTGCGGTGATAGGAAATTCCACACAAGAAGCACTTTCGCATTTTTTGAAAGTGCTTTTTGATTTATACTATCGTTCTTCACTTTTGGGAATAAATTTGAATATTTCATGTGATTCAAAGCTATCAACAAGGCGGTTCAACCAACGGTAATAATCTGAACAAGCATGCAATTTTTCAATCATTTGCTTTGCTTCCTCGCGTATTTCACTATCTACATCATCCCGCATGACAAGGTTGTTAAGATCCTTCAGTGACTTTTCAATTGACGAAACATTCATCAATATTGCCGGTCGCCATTTCACTGTAAATAAGTCAATAAATGTTTGGTACCAGTCTTCTTCAGCCTGATAAAGGTCTTTTCGAACGCCCTTTTTCCAAACTTTATCAACCATTTTTAAATCCATTAAGTTCCTTACAGATGTGCTCATGCTCGTTTTGCTCATACCAAGCTCATCTTTCATTTCATCTAACGTCATTGGATTTTGGCTAAAAAATAATAATCCGAATAACCTCCCAACAGAATCGGTAATCCCGTATAAATTCATATTATGTGCAATTGTATCAATCACTCTTTCCTTAGCTAGGTCTAACTGTTGTTTTGAATCTACCTCCATTACTTTCCTTCCCACCATTCTTCCCATTACTTCAATATCTTTGAGTATAGACTACCACGAAAAATTCGAAAGTAAAGAGGGTAAGACGGTAGTATTTAGAAGTAATTTGGAGTATTTCTAAGAATTACATATGTATAGTACATACAGATTTTACTGTACAAAGTTTACGAAGGAATATTGAGGGTTATGGACTTTGATGGGTTAATTGAAAAGGCTTACAATTAAATAGTCAAAGTAAAGAGAGGTGGTTATATGGAGCATGCACAAACGATAAAGCTTAAGGTTCAAAATGTAACGAAGATATTTGGGAAAAGTCCCAAAAAAGCACTTCAATTCATAAATGAAGGCTATTCAAAAGCTGATATACTAAAGCGGACAGGCTGTACCGTTGGTGTAAATCAGGCAAGCTTTGAAGTGTATGCGGGAGAAATTTTTGTAATTATGGGCCTTTCAGGGAGTGGGAAATCAACTCTTGTTAGAATGCTAAATCGTTTAATTGAGCCTACTCTTGGAAAAATTGAACTAGATGGCAATGATGTTGTCAAAATGAATAAAGCAGATTTACGGGAAATTCGCCGAAAAAAGATCAGTATGGTTTTTCAAAAGTTTGCCCTTTTGCCACATCGAACAGTTTTAGAAAATACAGAGTATGGACTTGAAGTTCAGGGTGTAGACAAAAAATTAAGAAAACAAAAGGCTTCAGAAGCTTTACAGCTAGTAGATTTGGAAGGTTATGAAAATCAATATCCAAGCCAATTAAGTGGTGGAATGCAGCAGCGTGTTGGACTAGCCCGAGCGTTGGCAAATGATCCTGATATTCTCTTAATGGACGAGGCCTTTAGTGCATTAGATCCCTTAATAAGGAAGGATATGCAGGATGAATTATTAGAGCTACAAGGTAAAATGGAAAAAACAATTATTTTTATCACACATGATTTAGATGAAGCTCTACGAATAGGAGACCGAATTGCTTTAATGAAGGATGGCGTCATTGTCCAAATTGGTACACCTGAGGAAATTTTAATGAATCCTTCGAATGAATACGTTGAAAGATTCGTAGAAGATGTTGATTTAAGTAAAGTACTAACGGCTGGACATGTGATGAAACGTGCCCATTCTGTCCAAGTTGATAAAGGCCCGCTCGTTGCCCTGCAAATGATGAAAGACCTCGGAATATCTAGTATATACGTTGTTGATAAAAAGCAAAGATTGCTAGGAGCCGTAGCAGCGGCTGAGGCAAGAAAGGCTGTAGATCAAGGGAAAAAACTCTCCATTATAGTAGAAACGAATATCCAAACTGTAACGAAAGAAACCCTTTTAGTAGATCTTTTCGAGGTCGTTTCAAAGGCTGTTATACCTGTAGCTGTTGTAGATGAAGACAACTGTTTAAGGGGTATTGTAATCCGCGGCGCTGTTCTTGGAGCTTTATCTGGAAATGAACATTATATAAATGATAACGCAACGATTACGCAAGAAGTAGTTGCAGCCACACCCGACCAAGAAGGGGGGATTGTAAATGGCGTTGTTTAAAACAGAACAGCTTTTACCTAAACTACCGCTTGCAGACTGGATAGACTCCCTTGTCGATTGGCTAACTACTACATTTGGGCCTTCATTTGATGTAATCTCAGAGATTTTGGAAATGCTTGTTGAGGGCATGGTAGATGGCTTAGCGTTAATCCCTCCAATTATATTGGTTATTTTAATGAGTTTATTAACTTGGAAGATTTGTAATAAAGGGATTATGTTTTTTACATTTATCGGATTGTTTTTAATAGAAAACTTAGGATATTGGGAACCTATGCTTAATACGGTAGCCTTAGTTCTAATGTCGGTCGTTTTATCAATTGTAATAGGCATACCAATTGGCATATGGGCATCGCAGAATACAACTGTTAGAAATATTGTTACACCTACATTAGACTTCATGCAAACAATGCCTGCCTTTGTCTATTTAATTCCAGCTATTTTCTTTTTTAATATTGGTGTTGTTCCCGGTGTAGTTGCGTCGGTTATCTTTGCAACACCGCCAACCATCCGTTTAACAATATTAGGAATTAAGCAAGTACCTGAAGACATTATTGAAGCAACAGAGGCGTTTGGCTCGACAACGAAGCAGCGCTTAGTGAAGGTGCAGTTGCCGCTTGCAATGCCAACGATTATGGCGGGTATTAATCAAAGTATTATGCTGGCGTTATCAATGGTCGTCATTGCTTCAATGGTTGGAGCGCCAGGACTTGGTGCTGATGTATATCGCGCCGTCACGCAAATCAAGACAGGAATCGGTTTTGAAGCTGGCCTAGCGATAGTTATTATTGCTATTATTTTAGACCGGATTTCACAAAATCTAGGAAAAAATAAACAAGGGGGAACTATGTAATGAAAAAATGGTTAGGATTTTTACTAGTTTTAGTTCTAACAATTGGTTTAGTAGCCTGTGGGTCAAAGGATAGTCAGACGACTGAAACAGCTATTGGTAAAAGTGTAGATTATAAGATTATTGGAATTGACCCTGGTGCTGGACTCATGAAAGCAACTGCTAAAGTGATTGAGGATTATGGTTTAGAAGATTGGAAACTAGTAGAAGGATCTGGGGCAGCGATGACAGCTGCATTAAAAAAAGCATATGATAAACAAGAACCAATTATCATAACAGGCTGGACACCACATTGGAAGTTTTCGAAATTTGATTTAAAATATTTAGAAGATCCAAAAGGTATCTATGGGGAAGATGAAAATATTCATACGATTACTCGCACTGGTTTACAAGCTGAACATCCAGATGCCTTTAAAGTTTTAGATCAATTCCACTGGACATCAGATGATATGAGTGCGGTGATGGTCATGATTGAAGAAGGTATGAAGGAAGAAGAGGCTGCCCTTAAATGGATTGAAGAGAATGCAGATAAAGTTGCTGAATGGACAAAAGGCGTTAATAAAGTTAATGGCGACAAAATTAAATTAGCGTATGTTGCTTGGGCAAGTGAAATTGCAAGCACAAATGTTTTGGCGAAGGTTTTGGAGGATGTGGGATACAATGTGAAAATGGTTCAACTTGAAGCTGGTGCGGTTTGGGCTGGTATTGCTGATGGCAGTGCTGATGCATCTGTGGCTGCTTGGTTGCCAGTAACACACGCTGACCATTATGCTAAATTTGAAGGCAAATTTGAAGATCTTGGTACAAACCTTGAAGGCACAAAAATCGGATTAGTTGTACCTAGCTATATGGATATTAATTCTATTGAGGATTTAAAATAAACGTTTGTTTAAAAAGAAAAGGACGGCGCTTCTAATTCGGAAGTGTTGTCCTCTTTCTATATCTCAAGTGGATATTAATTTTTCATAGAAAAAACATGAATTGCATGATATGGTTATAATATAAATCTACAAGGGGGGCATTTTCATGGATATTGCTGCATTATCTTCCGCAATAGGTCAAGTTAATTTAGGTCAACAAGTCAGTGTTGCAATTTTAGAAAAAGCAATGGACACTGCTGGAGTAAACGCTGAGGCATTAACGGAAATGCTGAAGACATCAGGTGTTGAAGCACCACACCCAACACTTGGAAAAATAATTGATATTAGAGGATGAGGGTCGGGAGGAACATGATTGGTTGTTTATGTATTCATGGATTTACAGGCAGTCCATTTGAAGTGGAGCCTCTTGCGAACTTTCTCAAAAAAAACACAAATTGGTTAGTAGAGATGCCGACATTGCCTGGGCACGGGGGAGAATTAGGGCTCCTAAAAGGTGTTGCATACCAAGAGTGGATTTACGAAGCGGAACAGTCTTTAAAAGGAATGCTTGAAAAATGTAGCACTGTCTTTCTAGTTGGTTTTTCAATGGGCGGCGTAATTTCAGGCTATTTGGCTACAAAATATCCCGTTCAAAAGCTAGTTTTACTAAGTGCTGCGGCGTATTACTTAGATCCGAAGCAAATATTAAAGGATATCAAAGAAATGGCTGCAGATGGTGTGCGCGGGAATTTAAGCGACAATCCCTTGTATCAGAAATTCCGTACAAAGGTTATAGGAACACCAATAACGTCAACATTTCAATTCCAAAAGCTTGTGAAGGAATTAAAACCAACTTTCTCACAAATTGAAGTACCAACTTTAATTGTCCAAGGTGAATTAGATAGTATCGTACCGAAAAAAAGTGCGAGCTATTTATATAAAACAATCCCCTCAAACGAAAGGGAGCTTATTTTTTTACCGAAGTCAAAGCACCTAGTTTGCCATGACCCGGATAAAGAGCAATTATTTACAGCGGTGGAGCGGTTTTTGTTAAACTAAGAAAGCTTAGCTTCTTAGCCTAAGCTTTAAAAGCAATAACAATACCGCTCCTATTTATATATGCTCCGGTTCACTAGTTCCACCTCTAATAACCTCACATTACCACTGTTTCTTTATTTAATTTTTTATTTGCGTACTACGTAAAATTGTGATAATATTAGCAAATATGCGAAAAAGTAGAAGTTAGGGAGTTTTGAATACATGACAATGTTTCATGAATTAGGAATTAGTGAAAAAATTATGAAATCGATACAGTCAATGGGCTTTGAAGAGGCTACACCAATTCAAGCCGAAACCATTCCTGTATCATTGCAAGGAAAAGATGTAATTGGACAAGCACAGACAGGTACCGGAAAAACAGCAGCCTTCGGTATTCCAATGATTGAAAAAATTGATGTGAAGAATGGATTTATTCAGGGGATTGTCGTTGCTCCAACCCGTGAATTAGCAATTCAGGTTGCTGAAGAGTTAAATCGGATTGGACAATTTAAAGGGGTTAGGGCACTTCCTATTTATGGTGGACAGGATATTAACCGTCAAATCCGTGCCTTGAAAAATAGACCACAAATTATTGTTGGAACACCTGGCAGGTTAATGGATCATATGAATCGCAAAACGATTCGCTTGCAAAATATTCAAATCGTCGTTTTGGATGAAGCGGATGAAATGTTGAACATGGGCTTTATTGAGGACATTGAGTCCATCCTTAAGGAAGTTCCAGAGGAACGTCAAACGTTGTTATTTTCAGCGACAATGCCAGATCCAATTCGCAAAATTGCGGAAAACTTTATGCGTGAGCCTGTGTTGATTAAGGTAAAAGCGAAAGAGATGACAGTTCCGAATATTGAACAATATTATATCGAAATCCAGGAGAAAAAGAAGTTTGATGTATTAACACGTCTTTTGGATATGGAATCACCTGAGCTAGCGATTGTATTTGGACGTACAAAACGACGCGTTGATGAATTAAGTGAGGCGCTAAATTCGAGGGGTTATGCAGCGGAAGGAATCCATGGGGATTTAACGCAAGCGAAAAGGAGCTCCGTTCTGAAAAAGTTTAAAGCTGGAACAATTGAAGTTCTTGTGGCAACGGATGTGGCTGCGCGTGGGTTGGATATTTCTGGTGTAACTCATGTATATAACTTTGATATTCCGCAAGACCCGGAAAGCTATGTGCACCGGATTGGTCGTACAGGCCGTGCTGGGAAAACAGGTTTAGCCTACACGTTTGTGACACCTAGAGAAATTGGTCAATTGAAAAATATTGAGCGAACAACAAAAAGAAGTATGGTACGAAAGCCGATTCCTTCTATGGATGATGCATTAGAAGGGCAAAAGCAAATTACTGCTGAAAAAATTCTATATACGATTCAAAATGAGAATTTTTCATTTTATAAACATATGGCTGAGGAATTGCTTGATGAGCACGACTCAGTGACAGTGGTTGCGGCGGCAATTAAATTGTTAACAAAAGAACCGGATACAACTCCAGTACAGTTAACAGCAGAAGCGCCAGTTATTGCAAAGGAACGAAAACCACGTGATAACCGTTCACGTGACAATTTTGCCCGTGATAACAGACGCCGTGAAAGTAGTAGAGGAAAAGGTGGCTTCCAACGAAATAGCAGACCACGCAGTGCAAGCTCAAGCGGTGCTCGTAAAAAGGCCTATAAATAAACATGCAAAATGCTAACCAGAAATGGTTAGCATTTTTTAATAATATCGGGATGCCTTTTTTAATACTATTGGTGCGAGTGCGATTCCGCCTAACAATCCAAAAATATGGGCATAAATATTTACGTCGGATCTGAAGAATGTCATAACGAGACCGATAACTAATATTGAAATAACAATTTGCGAGTTCATCTTGTCGATTAAATCTTTTCGATAGAGAACCATATATAAATAAATACCAAAAAGGCCAAAAATAGCACTTGATGAGCCGAGATGATAATAATTGATTGGTGCTACGAAATAAGTTCCGATATTTGCAAGTATACCGCTTGCTAAATATGTAATAATGAATGTGGACTTGCCTACCATTCTTTCAAGTGCTGGCCCGAAAAGTATTAATGAAAACGAATTAAACAGCATATGGCCAAAACCACTGTGGAGAAAAATAGGAGTGATTAGCCTCCAATATTCACCATGATACACGCCGGAATTGGAACCAATTCCTACGGAAATAAGCTGCGGCCCAATAGGCAAAAAAGAAATAACAAACCACAGAAATATATGAATAATTAAAATGAAAGTTATGACTGGATATAGACGAGTAAATGATCGAAAATCTTCATTGCGGATAAACATAGCGGCTCTCCTTTGTTATACTTGAATTATACATATTTTTATTATATTGCTTCTTAACTTTAAATAGAAGAAAGGGATACTTTTTTATGATAAAAGGCATCGGTATTGATATTGTCGAAATAAATAGAGTGCGGACAATTGTTGAAAGACAAGCGAAATTTTCGAAGCGAGTTTTAACGGAAAAGGAAGAGAAGATTTTTGAAACTTTATCAAAAGGAAGGCAAATAGAATTTTTAGCTGGTCGGTTTGCGGCCAAAGAGGCCTATGCAAAAGCGAAAGGAACAGGCATTGGAAAAAGCTTAAGCTTTCTTGATATTGAGATTTTGCCAGACGAATTAGGAAAGCCTGTCATAAAAACAAAAGAAAAAGAAATCGTTCATCTATCAATATCCCATTCAAAAGAATATGCAATTGCCCAGGTGGTCATTGAGCAAATATAGAATTAAATGCATAGCTAGTCTGCATATTGCAAAACTTTGTCTCATATATTTTTAATGCGGTAGGAGGGAACATAATTGCATGTTGTGACTGCAAATGAAATGTACGAAATTGACCGTTATACAATTGGCGAAATTGGTCTTCCTGGTGTGCTCTTGATGGAAAATGCCGGCCGCGCTTTTGTGCAAAAAGCTTTAGACTATGTGGATAAAGGTCAAAAAATAGCTGTTTTAATTGGTGCCGGTAACAATGGTGGAGATGGTTTTGTTATTGCAAGGATTTTAAAAAGCTTAGGGTTTCATGCTGATGCTTTCCTAGTAGTTGAAAAGGAAAAAGTAAAAGGCGATGCTTTGTTTCATTTTGAAGCCTTCAAGAGGTCAGGATATGAGGTCATGCTATTACATGATTTCAGCAATCTACAACATTACGATGTAATCATTGATGCGATGCTAGGTATTGGCATAAAGGGTGAAATAAAAACACCATACCAAGAAATAATCACTGCATGCAACGAGTTAACGAATCTTAAAATCTCTGTTGATATACCTAGCGGCATACCGGCAGACGGAATCCATCCTTTCAATCTAGCGTTTATGGCGGATATCACGATTACTCTAGAGCATCCTAAGCTTAGTGCTTTTACTTATCCAGCCCGCTCGTTTTATGGCAAGCTTGAAGTTGTTTCAATTGGAATTCCACCGCTAGCATCGCAAGCTGTCATGAACTATGAGCGCAAATGCTGGACTGAAAAAGAAGTAAGTAAAACAATACCAAAGCGAACACCATCATCACACAAGGGTACACATGGGAAAGGGTTAGTAATTGGCGGATCTTATCAAATGACAGGGGCACCAGTTATGACAACGAGGGCTGCACTCAGAGCTGGTGGGGGTCTGACTACATTGGCTATACCAGATGCCATTCATTCTATTGTTGCAAGTCAAATTGTTGAGGCGATGTTTTCACCGTGGAAAGAGGAAAATGGTCATTTCAGTGGTGAGTTAGGAACGGATGTCTCACGGTTTGACGCTGTTGCGTTCGGACCTGGTGTAGGTCGAGAAAATGGCGGTGAAAAGATCCTTTCAACTTTACTTGACAACGTGAAGGCACCGCTTATAGTCGATGCGGATGGGTTATTTTATCTTGCTGACCTCAAAGAAAGGTTGAAAAAAAGGCCATATCCAACCATTATTACTCCACATACAGGGGAATTTGCGCGGCTGACCAGCTATTCACTAGCTGAAATTGAAAAAAATCGCTTTGAGTTATCACGGCGGTTCGCTCTTGCATATGGAGTTTATATTGTACTAAAAGGGCCTTTTTCAATCGTAACAACCCCAACTGGTTCGCAATATGTGAACACGAGTGGAAATGCAGCACTTGCCAAGGGTGGTACAGGTGATGTTCTAACAGGGATTATTTTAGCCTTTGTCATGAATCACGCCAATTTACAAGAAGCTATTAGCAATGCTGTTTATGTTCATGGTAAAGCGGCTGATATGTTAGTACAGCAAACCCATACGATGTGGGATGTACTTGCCACTGATGTAATTGCAGCGTTGCCATCGGTATTTCGTACATTTTTCTAAAAAGTTCCCTTCTTTGTCCGAAAAGAGGCAAAGGGGTTGAAGGAATGAAGAAGAAAAGCTTTCTACTATTTATTTTAGGACTATTACTCATCATAGGATTATCAGCCTGCGGCGAAAAGAGTCAGGAGGACGTTAAAAAAGCTTTAGATAAAAAAATGGAGGAGATTACGGGTTATAAAGCAAATGCAACGCTGACATTGCAAACGGGGAATCAGCCGCAAGAATATAGTATTGATATTTGGCATAATAAACCGGATTTTTATCGTGTTCATTTAAAGAGCGATAATAAAGAGCAAAGTCAAATGATTCTTCGCAATAATGACGGGGTGTTTGTAATCACACCTGCCTTAAATAAAAGCTTCCGATTCCAAAGTGATTGGCCAGAAAATACAAGCCAAGCATATTTATATGAATCTTTAGTAAGCGATATTTTGAATGATGATGAAGCTAAATTTACGCAAACGGAAACAGCTTATATTTTTGAAACAAAAACAAATTATCAAAATAACAAAACTCTTCCAACTCAAGAAATTGCAATCAATAAAAAAGATTTATCGCCTGTAATGGTGAAGGTGATGGACCAAGATAGACAGCCGCTAGTACAAGTTGATTTCACTGGGTTTGAATTTAATGCGAAATTTGATGCGGATGCATTTGACTTAGAGAAAAATAAAACAGGTGCCCAGATGGATACACCGACAATGGCCCAACCAGCTAATGCAAAGCTAACCGTTTTATATCCTGAAAGTACACCAGGAATGGAATTAATTGAAGAAAAGAAAGTGGCAACAGAAAATGGCGAACGCATTGTTTTAACATATGCAGGGGAAAAATCATTTACTTTATTTGAAGAAGTAGCCTCCGTTTTACCGGCAAGTGCGCCGATTTTTGTAGATGGGGAGCCAGTTGATTTAGGTTTTACAGTAGGAATAGTAACAGAAAATGCAATTTCTTGGTCATATGATAGTGTCGATTTTTACTTAGCTTCTGAAAATTTATCAAAAGAAGAAATGTATGAAATTGCCCGTTCCGTCCAAGGTCAAGCAATCAAATAACTGAAATGGTGACCCAAAACAAAAGCGCTAGGCAGGCTATTGCGAGTAAAATGTATATAGATGTCTAACGCTTTTCGGTCTCCTTGACAAATCATCTGAATGATTTACAATCGAAGAAAACATCATTCTATTGGGGGCAAAACAGGTGGAAACGCTGTTTTATAGAGATACTTGGGTTGAAGTAGATTTAAACTGTATATATGAAAATGTTCAAAATACGAAAAAGCATCTCCCAGATGGAGTAGATATTATCGCGGTTGTGAAAGCTAATGGATATGGTCATGGGGCCTTGGAAGTTGCGCGTACCGCATTAAAAGCAGGGGCTTCTTATTTAGCTGTTGCTTTATTAGATGAAGCGCTCGAGCTTCGCAGACAAGGAATCGAAGCGCCTATACTAATTTTAGGATGGATTAGGCCTGAAGATGTACTGCTTGCCGCGCAATATAATATTACACTTACAGTCTTTCAACTTGAGTGGCTAGAAAGGGCGGTTAAGTTTTTACAGAAGGGTGATACAGTACAATTTCACTTAAAGGTTGACACTGGAATGGGCAGAATCGGCGTTAGAGAAAAGCGCGAAGCAGATGAAATCATCAATTTCATTTCAGAGCATCCGCAATTTAAAATGACTGGCGTTTTCACGCATTTTGCAACGGCGGACGAGCTTGATGTAACTTATTTTCAAATGCAGTATAGTCGTTTTCTAAAGAGCCTTGATTGGTTAAAAGAAAGAAAAGTGCAAGTCAATACAATCCATTGTGCTAATAGTGCAACAGGACTCAGATTTCCTGAAAAAGTTTTTAATGCAGTAAGATTAGGTATATCAATGTACGGCCTATCCCCTTCTACGGCTATAAAAAAAGAACTGCCTTTCCCGTTAAAAGAAGCATTTTCATTACGAAGCAAGCTTGTTCATGTAAAAGAGCTCAGTCCTGGTGAAAGAGTTAGCTATGGTGGAACCTACGAAATAATTGAAAATGAATGGATAGGAACAGTTCCAATTGGATATGCTGATGGATGGATACGTAAGTTAAAATCTGCCTTTGTGCTTGTTAACGGCGAACGATGTCCGATTATTGGGCGAATTTGTATGGATCAACTTATGATTAGCTTGCCAGACAAAGTACCCGTTGGGACAGAGGTTACGTTAATTGGGAAACAGCAAAACGAAGTGATATCCATTGATGAAATCGCAGAATTAGTAGATACAATCAATTACGAAATTCCTTGCATTATTTCTTCGAGAGTTCCTCGGACTTATATTAAATGTAATAGTTAAAAAGAATAAGGGGAAATGCTTGCGACAATGGATGGAATCTATATCTTTTATATGTACATGTAATAAGAATGTAATTCAAATTTGTTTTGCAATCGGCATTATACAATGATATTATTAACTTGGTGAAAAGTTGATTTTTTTATACTGATATGCGTATATAGCTTTTGGTGGATATCAGTATAAGAAAGAACATCGCCTTCCGCTATATGGGCGGAAGCGGTGTCTTTCTAATAAATGGTGTGTAGTTGATGGTGGAGGTGTATGTTTGTGTCTGAAAGTACACAAGAAATTTTAGTTCGATTACCGCAAGCACTGATTAATGAAGTGGATGGTTTTCTAAAACAAGAAGAAAGTAATCGGAATGAATTTATTTACCAAGCGACAAAAATGTACCTCAGAGAGCGTAGAAAGCGACAAATCCGTGAAGCGATGAGACGTGGTTATATGGAAATGGCGAAAATCAATTTGAATATTGCGTCTGAAGCCTTTCTAGCTGAGGAGGAAGCGGATCACACCTTAGGGCGCTTAGTGAGCGGGGTGTAATCTATTGAATGTTAAGCGTGGCGACGTTTATTTTGCTGACCTTTCTCCTGTTGTCGGCTCTGAACAAGGTGGCGTTCGCCCTGTACTTGTTATCCAAAATGATATTGGGAACAGATTCAGTCCTACTGTGATTGTTGCAGCCATTACGGCCCAAATTCAGAAAGCGAAGCTGCCAACACATGTGGAAATTGATGCAAAAAAATATGGTTTTGAACGTGACTCTGTTATTTTATTAGAACAAATTCGAACAATTGATAAGCAAAGGCTAACGGATAAAATAACTGCCCTTGATGAAAGTATGATGAGTAAAGTGGACGATGCTTTACAAATCAGTTTAGGCCTTATTGATTTTTAAAGAAAATATAGTTTTATATAAGGTTGCTCCTTTCAGACGGTGGCAACCTTTTTAATTTTGAAAGATAGGGGCGAACAAATGAATAATAATGAAGTAATCATAAAGAAAATTGCGAAGGAATTGAATGTACAGCCTAAACAAGTACATAATGTTATTTCTTTAATCGAAGAAGGCAATACCGTTCCATTTATAGCGAGATATCGGAAGGAAAGAACAAATGGGCTGGACGAGGTGCAGATTCGAGCCGTTACGGAAAAATGGGATTATGCTCAAAATCTCGAAAAGAGGAAAGAAGAGGTTATTCGCTTAATCGACGAGCAAGGTAAATTAACTGATGAATTAAGAAAAAGTATTGAAGGTGCGGATAAGCTTCAGCAGGTAGAGGATTTATACCTTCCCTATAAGAAAAAACGTCGAACAAAAGCAACGATAGCAAAAGAAAAAGGTTTGGAGCCGTTAGCGGAATGGCTTTACGCGCTACCTGCCGAGGGAAATGTTCTTGAAAAAGCAAAAGAATTTATTAGTGAGGAACATGAGGTTTTGTCTCTTGAAGATGCTTTGCAAGGGGCGCGTGATATCATCGCTGAATATATATCGGATACTGCCCAGTTTCGTGAATGGATTCGCACTGAAACTTTTAAAAAAGGTAGTTTAAAAGCAACTGTCAAAGATGAAGAGAAGGACGAAAAGAAAGTATATGAAATGTATTACGAATATGAGGAAGCGATAAGTAAGGTTGTGCCCCACCGTGTACTTGCTTTAAATCGTGGTGAAAAAGAAGAAGTGTTAAAAGTCGCGATTGAGCCTCCGTTTGAAAATATACTTATGTATTTAAACAAAGAGGTGTTGCAAGGAAAAGATACAATTGCCGTTGAGCAACTTGAAATTGCGATGGAAGATGCTTATAAGCGCTTGATTCAACCATCGATTGAAAGAGAGATTCGCAACAGTCTCACGGAAAAAGCAGAGGACCAGGCGATTCATATTTTTGCAGAAAATTTAAGAAATCTTCTCCTGCAGCCGCCATTAAAAGGGAAAATGGTTTTAGGGGTAGACCCCGCCTATAGAACAGGTTGTAAATTAGCCGTGGTCGATGAAACGGGAAAAATGTTAATGATTGACGTTGTTTACCCACATCCCCCAAAAGCAAAGCTGGAAGAAGCAAAACGGAGGGTTTTAGAAGTACTGAATAAATTCCCAATTGAAATTGTAGCGATAGGGAATGGTACGGCATCACGTGAAACAGAACAATTTATTGCTGATTTACTAAAGGGAATCGAGCGTGACATTTACTATTTAATTGTAAATGAAGCAGGGGCAAGTGTGTATTCGGCATCAGATTTAGCGCGTGAGGAGTTTCCGGACTTGCAAGTTGAAGAAAGAAGTGCGGTTTCGATTGCTCGAAGATTACAAGATCCACTTGCTGAACTAGTAAAAATTGATCCAAAATCAATTGGTGTTGGTCAATATCAGCATGATGTTTCTCAGAAAAAGCTAAGTGAGTCGTTAACATTTGTTGTTGAAACAGTAGTAAACCAAGTTGGCGTCAATGTGAATACAGCTTCACCGTCATTATTGCAGTATGTATCAGGCCTGAGTAAAGCTGTCGCTACAAACATTGTGAAGCAGCGCGACACCGAAGGAAAATTCACTAATCGCGCTCAGTTGAAAGCCATCCCAAGGTTAGGGGCAAAAACGTATGAGCAATGTATTGGCTTTTTAAGAATCATTGATGGTGACCAACCTTTAGATCGTACATCGATTCACCCAGAAAGCTATAGTGAGACGCAACAATTGCTTGGAATAGTAGGCTGTACACTTGCCGATTTAGGATCTGAAAAACTTAAAGATGCCTTAAACGAATTGAAAATTTCTGAAGTTGCAGGCGAGCTTAATATTGGTGTACCTACACTTAAGGATATTATTGACGCATTAATACGTCCGGGACGTGACCCGCGCGATGAAGTCACAAAGCCATTATTAAAGAAAGATATTCTCAAATTAGAAGACCTTGAAAAAGGAATGGAGCTAGAAGGAACCGTCCGTAATGTTGTTGATTTTGGAGCGTTTATCGATATTGGTGTAAAACAAGATGGGCTTGTCCACATTTCTAAATTAAGTAAACAATATGTGAAGCATCCGATGGACATCGTGTCCGTTGGTGATGTTGTCACTGTATGGGTAGAGGATGTCGATCAGAAGAAAGGCCGCGTCGCTTTAACAATGCTTCCGCCGCAATAAGCAATAAAAAGATAGTAAAAGCACTGTTTTCTATGAGCAGTGCTTTTTTCTATTAGAAAAGCACGACTTTCCGCCCAGATAGCGGAAGTACCCAAAGGTATGACCTAAAGGCCCTCGATGCCTTTTCTTATACTGATATCCACCAAAATTTATAAATTTTTATCAGTATAAAAAAACCAGCATTGGTTCAGCAATTTAATTTGGTAGCGATTTTTATCGTGATAGGCTTGCTTTAATTGTTTAATTAACCAGTAAGGCATAAAAACACCTCCTGCTTTATATTAAGGGCTTTTAATGTATTATTTAGTGTATGCAAGAGTGTTGGATAATGTGCAGACCATTTAAAAGCAATATAAAACTTTTATGGTAAAATAAATAAAAAATTAACTGGAGTAATACAATATGAACCAAAAGCAATTACAAATACTTTGTGAGCAAATTTCATTGGAGTATTTCGGAAAACGGTTTTTACATATAGTACGTTTTAATAACAGATTGCGAACAACCGGGGGAAGATATCTTTTAAAATCACATGATATTGAGATAAATCCCAAATATTATTTTGAACAAGGAATTGAAGCTGTGAAAGCAATACTAAAGCATGAATTATGTCATTATCATTTGCATATTGAAGGTAAAGGATATCAGCATAAAGACGAAGATTTTAAGCGTTTATTAAAAAAGGTGGATGGGCCGCGATATTGTAAGCCGCTTTCTACAGTGAAAAGAAAAAAGCAATTAATTAAGTATATTTATGAGTGTGGGGCTTGTAAACAAACGTATAATCGTAAACGAAGAATGGATACTACGCGTTATGTTTGCGGTAGCTGCCGGGGAAAGCTGATACTAAAAGAAAATCTACAAAAAATAGTTGACGACAAAAAATAGGATATGTTATATTATATAAGCCGTTGACAAGATAGGCTTTAAATTGAAAGATTACATCAAAGTATTTTTTGTCCTTATCTTGACAAACAGGTAATATTATTGTATTATATTAAAAGTCGTCATTATTATTCCACAGTAGCTCAGTGGTAGAGCTATCGGCTGTTAACCGATCGGTCGCAGGTTCGAATCCTGCCTGTGGAGCCAGTTGGAGAAGTACTCAAGAGGCTGAAGAGGCGCCCCTGCTAAGGGTGTAGGTCGGGTAACCGGCGCGAGGGTTCAAATCCCTCCTTCTCCGCCATGTATGTATGGCCCGTTGGTCAAGCGGTTAAGACACCGCCCTTTCACGGCGGTAACACGGGTTCGAATCCCGTACGGGTCACCACTATATAAAACGAATATTTTAGTTTCTATAGTTAATAATATGGAGGATTAGCTCAGCTGGGAGAGCACCTGCCTTACAAGCAGGGGGTCGGCGGTTCGATCCCGTCATCCTCCACCATTGTAATGGTCCCGTGGTGTAGCGGTTAACATGCCTGCCTGTCACGCAGGAGATCGCCGGTTCGATCCCGGTCGGGACCGCCATTTTGAAGAACTGATGATGAAGATTTATTATTAATGGGCTATAGCCAAGCGGTAAGGCAACGGACTTTGACTCCGTCATTCACTGGTTCGAATCCAGTTAGCCCAGCCATTTATACTAGCAACAAAGGATTACAAGAGCCATTAGCTCAGTCGGTAGAGCATCTGACTTTTAATCAGAGGGTCGCAGGTTCGAATCCTGCATGGCTCACCATTCCGCGGGTGTGGCGGAATTGGCAGACGCACTAGACTTAGGATCTAGCGCCTTTGGCGTGGGGGTTCGACTCCCTTCACCCGCACTAGTTGTAAGCAATATAATATATAGTTTAATATACAAGTCGCTGTTACTACAGTGTCTTTTGTTTTCTCTATGGTAAGACCGCGGTCGTGGCGGAATGGCAGACGCGCTAGGTTGAGGGCCTAGTGGGGGCAACCCCGTGGAGGTTCAAGTCCTCTCGGCCGCACCAAAAGTTACCACTTGATAGAATAATATTAATATGGTATATTAATAAAGTCGCCTTTGGAAGTGCGCCTGTAGCTCAATTGGATAGAGCATCTGACTACGGATCAGAAGGTTATGGGTTCGACTCCTGTCAGGCGCGCCATTAATTGTTATATCATTTATTATTACCAATTATCGGGAAGTAGCTCAGCTTGGTAGAGCACTTGGTTTGGGACCAAGGGGTCGCAGGTTCGAATCCTGTCTTCCCGACCATTCAAAATAAAATATGCGGGTGTAGTTTAATGGTAAAACTTCAGCCTTCCAAGCTGATGTCGTGGGTTCGATTCCCATCACCCGCTCCAAATTAATGTGTGCAATTCGGGCCTGTAGCTCAGCTGGTTAGAGCGCACGCCTGATAAGCGTGAGGTCGATGGTTCAAGTCCATTCAGGCCCACCATAAAATGTTCTTTGAAAACTAAACAAAATGTCAAGCGTGCAATAAAGTTGAACGTTAGAGTTCAACAACCAAGTCAGTAAAACTATTGAGCAATCAAACCCTTTTTGGAGAGTTTGATCCTCGCTCAGGACGAACGCTGGCGGCGTGCCTAATACATG